>CAZYLX010000029.1:0-12860 GCA_964648595.1 uncultured Acidimicrobiaceae bacterium | reverse complement strand
CATGGATGACTCCGAGAGTGGTGACGGATCGGACGCACATGAGCGCCGTAGTGCATCGAGGGTAGTCGCCAACGCTGCCGGTGCGTGATTCGCCCCCTCTGCGCCCAACCCGTTCGTTCTCGGGCCGAATCGTCCCAGCGTCTGGGTCGATTCCACCCGAGAACGTGCGTCAGCTGTGTTGGTCGATCCAGTCGGCCAACGCCGGCACACCTTTGCGGTGAGCGTTCCGGCCAATGAACAGACCGACGTGTCCGGCATCGAGTTCGAGGAAACGGAGCAATCCACCGGTCGAGCGGAGACCCGGCTGACGCGCTCCAGCCGCTAATGTCGAGTTCCGCGGGCGTGTCCCGTAGCAACAACTGAATCGGGCCGTCATGCAGTTCCCTGCCGCCCCGGCGATTCAGCTCATCTTCGATCTCGGTGAGTCGCAGTGTGGGACCACCAAGCTGGGCGAGCGCCTCACTCGTTGTTGTCGTGTCCTGGGCGAAGACCACCGCGCTGAGCCCGGGACCGAGAGCCGGCACCGGCACCAACGTGATCCGCAGCCAACGCCGTTCATCGTCCGGACCCAACACCTGCTGCTCGAATCCGACCGTGATCCCCTGCTCGAACTGGTATCGCAACCCGCGGACGTCGTCATCACCGAGCGCACCACGAATTCGTCGGATATCGCGTCCGACGACGTCGGCCGCCGCACCCGGGAAGGGAAGAAAGCGGTCGCTCGCGAAGACCACATGCCACCGGCTATCGAGGACGGCCACGCCACCCTCGAGACGTCCCTCTGGGTCACAAGGCGATCGTATCGCGCACCCCCGCGGTGAAAAGTTGCCAGAAGACGTGCTTCGCCCGGAAGGGTGCTTGTGGTAGGCCGCCCGGGACTCGAACCCGGCACCTTGGGATTAAAAGTCCCCTGCTCTAACCCGATGAGCTAGCGGCCCACCGGGCAGGGTAGCGACGGTCCTCGCCCGCTGCGCCGCGTTGACCGGCCCTCCCGAGAAGGGAACGGTTCGCTCGCCAGAATGACGCAAGCCATTCGTGCCGCTCCTCGAGCTCGACCCGCTGACGCGCTCCTCGATCGGGAAGCTGCTTACATAGCGGGGTGCAACCGCCCCGTCTCCGCCTCGTCTTGCTGCTCGCCGCAGCCGCGATGTTGTTCTCCGCCGGTTGCGCCGAGATCGGCCAGCCCTATCTGGGAGAGGGCGTTGGTGCTCCACCAACCACGATCGAGACCGAGGATCCGGAGAACCTCCCCGAGGAGGAAGAAATCGTCTCGGCCAACGTCTCCGCCGTCTATTCGCCGCCTCGCCCGGACGGCTACGTCCCTGGTCTGCTCGCCAGCCTTGGCTCAACGCTCGTGTTGGTCGAAGACGACGTCATCACCGAGTTGGGCGACCGCTTTCCGGAACCTCCGGTCGAACGAATTGCCGACGATTTCCTCGGCGGTCTCGTCGCGCAGCTCGAAGGTGACATCATCCAGTGGCTTCCGGCCGACGGAGCGGCTCCCACGCTGATCAGCCAAGCCAATGGATCGCTGCTCGACGTTGGTTTCGTCGACGACACCTTGGCAGTCCAAGCCTTCCTCGAGGTTCCAGGAGGTGTCGATCGCGTCAAGCTGGTCGATGGCGAACGCGAACCGTTCACGCGATTCGATGAGGGAGTGTTTGTGGTCGCGTTCTCGTCCAGCAACGGCATCCAAGCGGTGGCCATCGGCGACGCGGCCTGCGGAGCCCTTGCGTTTTTCAACACCTCGGGGCAGCGAATCGACCTCGGTGGGCCAAGCGACCCCGAATGCCCTGTTCCCCGGCGCCCACACTTCGGGGCCGTTGCCATGAGCCCGGGAGGAGATGTCGTGGCCTTCACCGAAGTCGAATACCGCGATGACGGGTTACCGGCGTCGACCGCGCTGATTGTGCTCGAGCTCGAATCCGGCAGGGTGCTGCTGGCCGAGGAGGTCGGTACACCGGGCGAACAGATCGAGTCGCTCTCCTATGACGGTCGGCGCATTGCCTTCCTCCGCACCGGTGAGACCGGCCGCCAAGTCGGACTCGTTATTGTTGCCGAAAAAGCGGAATCCGTCATCGAGGGTCTTCCTGGCGTCCAGGACGTGAGCTTCGCCCGCCTCCCGCTGCTCCTTGCCGACCCCGAACTCGATTCCGAGGGCGAAGCTCCGGCCGAGGGTGTCGTTGACGAGCCAGTCGAGAACTGAACAATGAAGGCCGGGTCCTCTAGGATTCGTGACGTGGAACCTCCAGACTCAACAGCCGCAAACGAGACAGTTCTTCGCGAGACAGTTTCGGTGCGAAGCTCCCCAGAATCGCTCGCCGTTGAAGACGCCGCGCTCGAAGCGTCCACAGTTGACGCCGATCTGCCGGCCACGCCCGCGCTGCCGACAATGAATGATCTTGACCGGCTGGCCGCTGACCTCGATCAGGTCGACCACACGCTCGCGGCCCTCGACGGCGCTCCCGCCGCCTGACCCTCCGTTCCGAGCACGATCTGGTTCGGGTTGGGCTTCGAGCCAGACCCCTTCGTAGCGGGCCCGGTCAGGCCCCTTCGTGGCCCTTGGCAATGAGATAGCCACGCGCCCGTTCGGTGAGGGCGTATCGGTTCACGATCGCCCAAAACGCGGGATCGTGGTTCGGCTCGAGCAAGTGTGCGAGCTCGTGAACGATCACATAGTCGATCACCCAGGGCGGGAAATCGGCCATGCGATCGGACAGCCGAATGGTGCCCTGGCTCGGCGTGCACGAACCCCAACGGTCTCGCTGGTTCGAGACCCACGAGATCGCTCGAGGCTCCGGAAGATCGAGGTCGGCCGCGAGCTGGCCGGCCCGAGCGGTGAGGTCGATGCGCTGCGACGACCGTGATCGCGCGAACTTGTCGACGAAGTGGTCGACTGTCTCTCTGGCCTGCTTCTCGGAGATCCAAGCCGGAATCCGAACCTCCAGAACATCACCGCGCAGCCTCGCTTGGCTGGTCTTCTTTCGCTTTGCACTACGAATGACGTCGACGGTGAACGTCGGTGCCGTGTCGCTCGGCCTCGAGGTTTCGACCGGGTCGGAAACGTCGAGCGCAACGTCGTCGAAGGAGAGCTGCCCTGTCATACGCGCAACCCGTCGCCGCCAGTCGAACGCTCGGCGTCGATCAGTTGCATTTGTTCGCCAGCCGCCCACCGACCCTGCGCGCTCGACGTGAGGATCCGACCCGAAAGATTCGGAACCCGGCCTTCCTCGATCCCGAGATGTGTTTCGAGGCTCTTGATGACGCCCCCGTGGCACACGACCAGGATCGATCCGCCAGGGCTCTCGGCGGCGACAGCATCGAGCGCCGGAAGGACGCGTGCGAGGACTTCGTCGTCGGTCTCGAATTCATCGGGCCTGCGGCCGTCGCTCAACCACCCCGGGTAGTGCTCTTCGATGTCGTCGCGGGTGAGCCCACTCCACGAGCCGGCGGATCGCTCACGAAGATCGTCCACGCTCAAAACGGGGCCGACGCCGATCATGTCGCTGATGATCATCGCCGTTTCCAGCGCCCGCAGCTGAGGCGACGCAGCAATCAGCTCGACCGCGCCGACGGCGGCCGACGCCAACGCTGCTTGCTCACGGCCCTCGACGGAAAGGGGAGGGTCTGCCTGACCCTGCCACCGCTTCTCGGCGTTCCACGTGGACTGCCCGTGTCGGGCCAGGAGCAGGGTTGTCGTCGGCAGGGCATTCTTCGGCACCGGACCGACACTAGCCATTCACTGTGACACCGCCGTACCTGGCGTGAGAGCATGCGAGTCATGACGACTCGCATCAACGGCGTCCACCATCTCGCCGTCAACACCGCAGACATGAAGGTCCAGATCGAGTTCTTCACCGACGTTCTCGGCGCCGAGCTCGTCGGCCTGTTCTGGATGCACGGTGTGCCAGGGGGAAAGCACTGCTTCCTCCGGCTCAACGACTTCTGCTCGATGTCATTCGTTGATCTGCCGGCCAATCACGAGGTTGATGCTCAACTCGGGGTCAGCCACGCCGGCAGCGGCCGAGGCTCGAGCGCACCTGGAACCACGCAGCACCTCGCCTTCAACGTCGAAACGACCGAGGAACTGCTCGCCATGCGGGACCGCATTCGATCTCGCGGTGTCAACGTGATGGGTCACATCGATCACGGCATGTGCCACTCGATCTACTTCGCGGGTCCCGAAGGTCTCGTGCTCGAAGTGGCGACGTCCACCGAGGCAATCGACGCAGACGCTTGGATCGATCCTGAAGTCCTCGAGCTCTATGGCATCACCGCCGACGAGACCGAACGCTACCGCAACCCAGCCGCCTACGACGGCGAGGGTGGCACGGTCGCCCAGCCGCCGATCGATCCAGCGAAGCCGCATCTCGCGTATCCGCCAGATGACTACGCAAAGATGATGGAGACACCAGACGACGTGATCCTCAAGTACGCCAGCTTTCCCGATCCGCCGAACGCTCCGTCGGCAGCATGAGCGAGGTCCGCCGATGAGTTCATCCTCCCTACCGATCCCGGGCACGCCCCCCGGTTGTGAGCGGATCGCCTATGTGCTGGGCCGACGCGAGGTGTCGACCTTCAGTGACACCTACGGCGGTGGTGGCGACATCATCGGGCTCGACTGCCACCTCGTTCGGCCGGTCGACCGACCGTCGGACACGGTCGTGATCTTCATGCATCCCACCGGTGGCGGGATGTACCTGCCGATCGTCGGCGGGATGGCCATGGCCGGGCACCACGTGATCTGGGCCAACTCCCGCTACCGAGGTGCCGACTTCGCGCTGATCATGGAGAAGGTGGCCGCCGATCTCGGCGCCACCGTCGCTGATGCTCGCGACCGTCTCGGCTACGAGAAGGTCGTGTTGGCCGGATGGTCTGGGGGTGGCTCGCTCTCGACCTGGTATCAGGCTCTGGCGGAGGCGGGGGAGGGGATCTCCGATACCGCCGCCGGTGATCCGTACGAGATTGCGCCGTCAGGTTTGCCGCCGGCAGATGCACTTCTGGTGATGGCCGCACACATCAGCCGCCACGGAACCCTGACCGAGTGGATGGACCCGTCGATCGCCGACGAAGCGATGCCTCATGTCCGCGATCACGAGCTCAATCTGTACGACCCGGCCAATCCCAACCAGCCTCCGTACTCCACGGACTTCCTCGACCGCTATCGAGCGGCCCAGATCGGTCGGAACCGAAGGATCACGGCCGACGTGCAGGAGCGCCTCGAGGCGCTGCGAACGGCTGGTCGGGACAACGAGGAGTTCGCCTTCACCGTGCACGGCACCATGGCCGATCCGCGGTGGCTTGACCCAACCGTCGACCCGTCAGACCGCCGTCCCAACTGGTGCTATCTCGGTGACCCGCGAGTCGTGAACGACGGGCCGGTGGGGCTCGCCCGGTTCTCCACGCTTCGCAGCTGGCTCAGTCAATGGAGCTACGACCACGCTCGGGCCGACGCTCGCGTCGCTGCAGCAGAGATCTCGGTTCCGACGTTGGTGATCGGCAACACCGCAGACGATGCGTGCACGCCGAGTCATACCCACCGCATCTACGACGCGATCACGCACGACCGGAAGCGGCTCCACGAGGTTCAGGGCGCAACGCACTACTACACGGGTGAGAACGGCCGGCAACACATGGTGGAAGCCATCGGGGTCGTCACTGAGTTCCTGGCCGACGAATTGCCCCAGACGTGAGCCCGGCTCCCGGATAACTGAGCTCAGAGGTACGGCAGGATCTCGGTGCCAACGGTCTCGAGTATCTCGTATCGGGGCTCGAGTGGGGGCAGGATCATGACCTGGTCGAGTCCAGCGTCGCCGAGGGAACGGAGCCGTTCGATCAACTGGTCCCGAGTCCCGACGAGGCAGGTCGCCTCGATGAGTTCCTTGGTGACGAATCGCTCCTCCTCGGGAATCACCCAGCAGTTGTGGCCGGCGTGGATCCGTTGGTGGCGGCGATCTTCTGGCGTGGCCTCCACGACCGCTCGATAGTCATCCCACACCGCCGCCACCGGGCCCGACGTTGGCACCCGATCGAAGTTGCGGAACTGGTCGTACGTGTAGTGCAACGACGCGATGGCGAAGGCGCCGCACAACGCCTTCACCCGGTCGGAATCGGTGGCCTCGCCGTCCTCGAGCACGGCGATCGTTGTCAGCGAGCAGGTGAAGAACGATGAACGCTCGATCGTCCGCCCCGAAGCGACAGCGCCCCGCTCGATCCCGGCCAACACCCGTTCCATGAATGCCGGCTGAGGCGGAACCGACAACACAGCGCCGTGGCCGTGTTTGCCGGCCAGCGCCAACGACTTCGGCCCGAACCCCGAAACGTACATGGGGATCTCGTCGCGGAAGTTCACGAAACTGTCCTCGGCCATGATGTGGCGAATGGGCGAGGTGCGGCCCCGCCAGTCGTAGTCGACCTCTTCGCCACGCAGCAGCGGGGACAGCGTCGTCAGATACTCATCGAACGCCGCCATGGTCATCGGCTTGTGGCCCATGATCCGCATCGCCGTGTTGCCGGTGCCGATGCCAAGGAACGTCCGGCCGGGAGCGAGCTGATTGATCGAGGCAATCGCTGCCGCCGTGACCGGAGCCGGCCGGGTCGCAGCAACGGCCACGCCGGTGCCCACTCGAATGCGGGACGTGCGGTGAGCGGCCAGAGCGAGCGATGCATAGACGTCGCTCCAGATCATCTGGCTGTCCGCCATCCACACACTGTCGTACCCGAGCTCTTCGGCTCGAACCACATAGTCGATGTCGTCGATTTTCGATGCCACACACACGCCGAGTTGCATCCGCCGATTCTGCGTCACCACTCGGCCCGCGTCGAACGGGCAGGCTCAGGCCTGATCCGCTTCGACGACTCGGCTGCGCCTGTACTCGGCGGGGGTGCAGCGAGGCCGTAGACTCCCGGCGTGGCAACGCTCCGTCTCTTCGCCCAGGCTCGTGAGGCCGCAGGCACGCGCTCGATCGAGATCGACGGGGCAACCGTCGACGAAGTTTTGGCCTTCGCCCGGGCCGAATTCGGCGACGTGTTCGGGGCGATCGTCGATGGCAGCAAGGTGTGGTTGAACGGCGCGCCGGCGGACGCGCTCGACTCGGTGGGAGCAACCGACGAGGTGGCCGTGTTGCCACCTGTCTCCGGCGGATGACCGCCCGCCAACGCCCTCGCACCATCGAGTCGATGCGTGAGCGACGGGATGAGTCGAACCGCCGTCGCAACAATGCTCGTCAACAACGGTGGGAGCAGCAGCGGTTCGCCGTTCCCTACCCGACCGATGGGCCAAAGATTCTGCTGGGCGTCGGTTGGTTCGTCGCCGTTGCGGGAGCCGGTTGGTACGGGACCTTGCCCTTGGCGATCGTTGTCGCGGTGGTCGCCGGTCTTGCGGCCCTGCAGGTCGCTCGGTCCTTTCGGCCGCTGGTCGACGAACGGATCAGTGTCGGCTTCGCGGTGGTTCTGGTCTTTGCCGGTCTTCTTGGTGCGCTCGGCCTGGGTGTCGCTCTGGTTCTCGCCGTTCTTGTCGCTGTCATCATTGCTGCAGGTCTGCCGTCACCGGCTCCCGTGCTCGACGGTCGCGGTCGCCCCGTTTCCCCGGCCGAGTCGATCATTCATCGCGCCGAGCTGCTGACCCGCTCCGCACTGCCGGCCGGTCTGGCTGCCGGGTCACTCGTCGCCATCGAGCGCCTCGAGTTCGGTGGCTTCATTGCCCTCGTCGTCTTGATCAGCGCGTACGAGATCGGCGACTTCGTCATCGGGACCGGATCAGCGAATGCAGTCGAAGGCCCGGTTGCGGGCATCGTCGCCCTCGCCGTTGCCGCTGCTGCGACCTACGTCTTCCTTCCCGCTCCGTTCGACACGAACAGCTACCCGCTCTTTGCTGTCTTGGCCGCGGTGGCTGCGCCACTCGGACAGATCGCGGCTTCAGCGGTCCTGCCCCGCGGCGCGGCGTGGGCGCCGGCGCTGCGCAGGCTCGACAGCTATCTGCTCGCCGCCCCGCTGTGGCTGCTTCTGCTTCCACGAGTCTGACTCGATCCTGGTGCGTCCGGTGAACGCCGGTACCCTTCAACGTCGTGACCGATCCCCTCGACGCACTTCTTGCCGACGATGCCCTTGCCGACCTCGGCACTCGGCCGATCGGCGAACTCCGCAGCTTCCGCTACGAGGCGGGCCGAGTCGAGGGCGACGTTTCACTTGTACGACGCATCGCCCAGGGCCGGCTCGACATCATCGGTCATGAGGTCCAGCGAAGGAAGGGAAACTCAGAGCCAGGTCAGATGAATGA
Source organism: uncultured Acidimicrobiaceae bacterium (assembly GCA_964648595.1). Lineage (GTDB taxonomy): Bacteria > Actinomycetota > Acidimicrobiia > Acidimicrobiales > SZUA-35 > SZUA-35. The sequence continues at coordinate 4,582 of CAZYLX010000029.1, read as the reverse complement.
TCTGCTCTACGACCTCCCCGACATCCTCGCTGACCCGAGCGAGGCGAGCGCCCCTTCCGGGCGAGCCGCCGAGATCTACGAGCCCGGCCCCGTTGCCGCGTCACTTGGATCGCAGCTCGACGCCGTCATCTCACCCGGTGAGCTTTCCGGGGTTGGTGATTTGTCGGACGACCTGCTCGACCAGGCCTTTGCAAGGGTCAGCGGCATGGAGCAAGAACTCTCGGATCTACGCCGTCAGCTCCACGACCGGATCGACGCTGTTCAGGCCGAGATTGGTCGTCGGTATCGCGACGGAGAAGCGTCCATCGAATCCTTCGGACGCTGAGCAATGGCGAAGAAGGCGGAACAGAACCCGACGCTCGACCTTGGTGTGTTCATTCGAGAGCAGCGTCGCATCGCTGAGCTCTCGGTTCGCCGTCTCGCCGAACTCGCCGGTGTTTCGAACCCGTACCTCAGTCAGATCGAACGGGGCCTCCGCAAACCGTCGGCCGAGATCCTCCAGCAGATCGCAAAAGCACTCGAGATCTCGTCGGAAACGCTCTACGTCCGAGCCGGCATCCTCGATGAGGATCGCGCCGGCCACTCGAGCGATGTCGAAGAAACCATTCGCCGGGCGTCCGAGCTGACGGCCGAACAGAAGAAGGCGTTGCTCGGCGTTTACCGCAGCTTCATGGTCAGCAATCCTGGCGCTGACGACGCGTCCTTGTCGGTGGACAGCTGACGTGTTCGGTTTGCAGAACGTTCGGCGACAGCGTTGACTCGGTTCGTGCGACGCGTCGCTGTCCTGTCCCTTCACACCTCGCCGCTGGTCCAACCCGGCTCCGGTGATGGTGGCGGAATGAACGTGTACGTGCGCGAGTTTGTTTCTGCGATGGCCCAGGCCGGCCTGCACTGTCGGGTCTATGTCCGACGCTGGGCCGACGACCTCCCCGAGGTGGTCGAGGTCGAGCCCGGCTTCGAAGTCGTGCATGTTCCCGTTGGCCCGGTCGATGCCTCCAAGGAGGCACTCGAGGAGCTGGTCGGCCCGTTCGCGTCCTGGGTCGCTGAGGACTTCGTCGGGTTCAAGCCAGACATCATCCACGCCAACTACTGGCTGAGCGGCGTAGCCGGCCAAGCATTGAAGCGCATGGTTGATCTGCCGCTCGTCACGACGTTCCACACGCTGGCCCGGGTCAAGGCCGAGAGCGGCGACCCCGAGCCCGAGCGGCGAGCCGAGGCAGAAGCTGGTGTGATGGCGTGCGCAGATGCCGTGCTGGCCAACTGCATTCCTGAAGCCGAGCAGCTCGTGCAGTTCTACAACGCAGATCCGGATCGCATCGAGATCGTTCCTCCCGGCGTCGACCACGCGTTCTTCTCGCCGGGTCATCAGGGCGGAGCTCGTTGGGCAGTCGACACCGACGAACGGCCGCTGCTCCTGTTCGTCGGTCGCATCCAACCGTTGAAGGGCGTGGACGTCGCGGTGCAGACCCTTGCCGCTCTCGAACGCACCGACGCGCGGCTCTGGATCGTCGGAGGAGCCTCAGGTTCAGCCGGAAACGCCGAGGTCGATCGCATTCGGTCACTGATTCGTGAGCTCGGTGTCGAGGACCGCGTCGAGTTCAAGCCTCCGATCCCTCATCACCTGCTGTCCACGTATTACCGAGCCGCCGATGTCGTGCTCGTCCCCAGCCGGTCGGAGTCGTTCGGACTGGTGGCACTCGAGTCGGCTGCATGCGGCATCCCTGTTGTTGCGTCGGCTGTCGGTGGGCTTCTCACGTTGGTCGAGCATGGTCACACCGGCTACTTGGTCGAGTCTCGGGATCCCCTCGACTACGCGGGTTGGGTCGATGCGATCCTCGCCGACCCGGTGCTCGCCCGTCGCCTGTCGGTGTCCGCAGCAGCCATGGCCCGGAACTACACCTGGTCGACTTCCGCCGCTCGACTTCGCCGCCTCTACGAGGACCTCACGCAATCGCCGCTTGCCCCGTGCAGCGAGCCGAGCATCGAGATCGACCTGATTGGCGCCGAACACGATGGCCGCAGCACAGTTGGCTGATGCCTGAGCCCCACGATCCTGCTTCCCTCGGCGTACTCGAGATGCACATCGACCGCTGGCTTGGTCAGCAACTCCTCGAGAATCCGATGGTGGCGGCTGTCGAGCGCGACGTCGCCGGCTCGCGGCGGTGGTTCGTTCGCCTGCTCGGCGAGTCCAAGGACGCCTTTACGATTCGGTTCGAACTCGGGCAGCGAACGCTGCGCTACGAGACCTACGTGATGCCGGCGCCGGAAGAGAATCACGAGCGGTTCTACGCTCATCTCCTCGAGCGAAACCTGCATCTGTTCGGAGCGGCGTTCGCGATCGGCGAAGAGGGCGCGATCTTCCTCCGAGGGGCGCTCCACAACGAGTTGATCGACACCGAGGGTGAACTCGATCGCGTGCTCGGCTCGCTCTACGCCTGGGTCGAGCAGTACTTCCAACCGGCGCTTCGAATCGGCCACGCGTCAAAGTTCAGCTGAACGGGTTGTAACTACTGTTATTTACTTCTAACGTACATCAGGTCGATGGGGCGATCGAGTCCGTGGGGTCGGGGAAGTCCACAGGGGTTCGGTCCTCCCATCGGCACCCGCCAGCGGGGAGCAGATAGGTTGTCGGCCGTGACAAAGCTCCAGATGATCGGCGGCGGCAAGATGGGTCAAGCCCTGCTCGGGGGCATGATCGAGGCCGAGTGGATTACTCCGTCCGACGCTTCGGTGGTCGAAGTCTCTGCTGAACAGCGAGATCGACTCGGTGCGATCCTTCCTGGCGTCGAGGTTCTCGCCGCTCCACTCCCTGGGGTCCCTGCGGTGCTGGCCGTGAAGCCTCACTTCGTCATCGACGTTGCCCGTTCGCTCGTGGATCCGGGTCTCGTGGTATCGATCGCTGCCGGAATCACGATTGCGGCAATGGAGGAAGCGCTTCCGCCGGATACTCGGGTGCTCCGAGTCATGCCGAACACGCCGGCTCTTGTCGGGGTCGGTGCTGCTGCCGTCGCTGCTGGTTCGCAGGCCACCGACGACGATCTCGAATGGGCCGTCTCGATGTTCGACTCGGTTGGTTCCGTCGTGGTTGTCACCGAGCCCCAACTCGATGCTGTCACCGGGCTCAGCGGATCCGGGCCGGCCTACATCTTCCTCGTCGCCGAGGCCATGGCCGATGCCGGTGTTGCTGCCGGCCTGCCTCGTCCTGTTGCCGAGCTCTTGGCCCACCAAACCATTCGCGGCGCCGGCACCATGTTGACCGACACGGGCACATCGGCCACTGATCTTCGGGTCGGTGTCACCACTCCGGCAGGGACAACCGCAGCCGGTCTGCGGGTGCTGGAGGAACGGGCGGTGCGATCGTCGATCATCGACGCCGTGCTGGCCGCAACGGCTCGCTCCCGCGAGATGGGTACGTTGTGATTGCCGACCTTCGTTTCGACACGATCTCCTTCCTCACCGACTACGGGACAAGCGACGAGTTCGTCGGTGTGGTCAAGTCGGTGATCCGTACGATCGCGCCCTCCGTCGCTGTGATCGACATCACGCATGACATCGAGCCTCACGACGTCCGTGCTGGTGGGTTGGCGCTCGCTCGATCAGCTCAGTATCTCGCCCCTGGCGTTGTCCTCGGTGTGGTCGATCCGGGCGTGGCAACCGGGCGAAAGGCCATTGCCATCGAAGTCGGCGACGGCCAGAGCTACCTCGTCGGACCGGACAACGGTCTCTTTGCGCCGGCGGTGTCGCTTGTCGGCGGAGCCACCGGCGCCGTGGTTCTCGACAATGTCGGGTATCACCTGCCGGCCCCCGGCCCGACGTTCGCCGGGCGTGACGTGTTCGCCCCCGCCGCAGCCCACCTGTGCCGAGGGGTGCCCCTGGCCGAGCTCGGCACGCCAATCGACCCACAACGCCTCCTCCCCGGAGTCCTTGCCGTCAGCGAGCAGGTCGACGATGGATCCATCAAGGCCGAGATTCTCTGGATCGATCGTTTCGGTAATGCCCAGCTCAACGTCGACCCAGACGACATCGCCGGCTGGCCCGACCACGTATCGGTCGAAGGCGGCCGCACCACGCGCACCGCGCAACGGGTCACGTCGTTTGCCGAGATCTCGACGGGCAGTGTTGGTCTCTTGGTCGACTCGTACGGACTGTTGTCGATTGCGGTCGATCGAGGCTCGGCTGCATTCGAGCTCCAGCTCACCGAGGGTGATGGGTTGACCCTTCGCCCAGCCGATGCCGGTGCCGCGGTTGTCGCGACGCCGGTGTCCTTGGGAGAGAAACCAACCACCATTCCGCCGATGCCGGCGGAACAGGGAGACGTACCGGTCGGATCGCAGCAGTTGGAGTCGTCATGAGGCCCCCAGTCGTCATCGCCATCGCCGTGCTTCTGCTCGCCATTCTCGGCGCCGCTGCATTGCAGTTCGTCTTGCTGGCACCCGAGGGTGATGGCCCGAACGAGTCAGGTCTTGCCGCCCATCGATCTGCGCTCGTTTTGCAATGAGCAACCTCGCCGCCCGCTTCCCGGTCCAACCCGACGATCGTGTCGCCCTCATCATCGGCGACCGAAGCATCAGCTATGGCGAGC
>CAZYLX010000028.1:0-12860 GCA_964648595.1 uncultured Acidimicrobiaceae bacterium | reverse complement strand
GTCCTCGTCAGCGAAGTCCCGACCATCTTCACCCCCGCCAGCGGACTCTATGTGATTCCTGCAGCTGCGGGTTCGCTCGCGGTGGCCGTTGCTGCAGAGAACGAGATCGAGTTCGCGGCCATCGGTCTACCGGTCGCACTCCTCGTCTTCATCGTCCGCCTGCTCTCGGTCCACTACGGATGGAGCACCCCTCGTCTCGGCGGCGATGCCACTCACCCGGGATGATCAGCGACAGACCCGGTCAAAGAGCCTGACCGCGTTCCCGCCCAGCACGGCGTCGACCTCGTCAGCGGAGAAGCCCCGGGTCACCAGCTCGCTCGCGACATCGTTGAACTGCCGATACTCGGTGAGCACAGGCTTGTAGTTGGCATCGAGGTCCGAGCCGATGGCAACGTGATCGACACCGATCAGCTCGACCAAGCGGCAGATCTCGTTGACGTACTCCCCCAGTGTTGTTGCGGTCACGCCGGAAGGCCAGGCTCCAACCAGGCCGCCGGCATCGGCAACGACGCGGGCGTGGTCTTCGGTCAGGAGGCGCGGATGTGCTGCCCCCGGGCCGGCGAGATGGCTGTGGGAGATCACGATGGGCTCACTGGAAGCCTCGAGCGCACCGATCGTGGTGTCGAACGTTGCATGAGCCAGATCGATGATCATGCCGAGGCGATTCATCTCCCCGACCACCTCGCGGCCGAAGGAGGTCAGTCCGCCGTGCCGTGGCGCCTCGGTCTGGATGTCGCCGAGCTCATTGATCCGATAGTGCACCAGCGTGACCATGCGAGCGCCGACATCAAAGACATCACCGAGGCCATCGAGCGTGCCCTCGAGAAAGTCGGCGCCCTCGCAGGAAACGAACGCCGATCCGGCGCCTGCGTCGTGTGCAGCGATGATGTCGTCGCCGACCCGGACCTGGCGAACCTCAGAGAAGAGCTCGGACAGACCACGCAGCTGCTGATCATGATCGGCTCTGGCTTCGCCCGCCTCGAACTCACGACCGGCACCGAGCCCACCATCAGCGTTCGGTCGCAGCACGGCAAGATCAGCCACCGTCGACACGCTGACGCAGCACACACCAGCCTCCGCTGCGCCACGTATGGAGGCGGTGGCGCTGGAAGCACCGAGCAGCTGGACCATCGGCGAACTGTCGGCGTACCCAGCGAGGTAGCAACGCCCAGGGTGGGCGTGAAGATCAAGCCATGGCCCATGACCACCAGTTGTGTTCATCGTCGAACACCTCCAACATCGGCAAGCTGGTTTCGGACCTCGGTCTTCACCGCATCCGGGGCGAAGGATGCCTCCAAGGCATCGACTTGCAGCGCCACGAGATCTGCGGGAGCGGCGTCCAGCAGCGCGGCCGCTATCTCCAACTCGGTCACGAGGTCGGTAGCGAACCAGCCGGGGTCATCGGTGTTGATCGACACGCGTAGCCCGGCGTCGACGAGCGCACGGAGCGGATGGTCCTCGATGGAGTCGATCACCCGGAGCAGATTGTTCGACGTCGGGCAGACCTCGAGCATGATGTTGTGCTCGATCAGATCAGCGACCAGCGCTGGATCTTCGAGGCAACGGACTCCATGGCCGATCCGCTCCGCCCCGAGGTCCTCGATTGCCGATCGGATGCTGTGCGGGCCCTCGGTCTCGCCGGCGTGGGGCACCGAGTGCAGCCCGATGGCCCGGGCTCGGGCGAAATCATCCGCATACGGCGCAGCAGGAAAGCCGACCTCGTAGCCGCCGAGCCCGATCGCCACGAGGCCGTCCGGGGTATTCGATCCCTCGAGGTAGCCGATGGTCCCCTGATCGGCCGGGGTTTCGATGTCGCGCGGAATGTCGATCACCCACCCGAGCTCGACACCGACGTTGCGTGCTCTGCGCCGTCCTTCGTTCAGCCCGTCGCGGTACTCCGCCTGGGCCATTCCCTGACGATCCTCGCGATGGAGCAAGTGGGTGAACGCTGTGGTCGTGACCTCGGCGTAGCGAACGTTCTGGCCAACCAACGCGATCGCAAGGTCTTCGGTGGCCGTTGCCAGATCTGCTCCCGTTCTCAGGAGCGAGAGCCCGAAAAAGAACTGTCGAGCGAAGTCGGGAAAGCCGTCGAACGAGAACTGTTCTGGCAGACCCTCGGGCCAGATCTCGGCCAGGTCTGCGTTGTGCCGCTCGGACAGCGCAGCAATGGTGGCCACCGACATCGAACCTTCGAGATGCACATGCAACTCGACCTTCGGGAGTTCCCGCAGCCATGTTGGGTCGATCAGCGAAACCATCGCCGGACCCTAACGGCACCGAACCTCCAGCTCGCAAGCTGGTGGTCACCGCCTGAACTCAGTCGAAGATCGGGTTCGCCTTGTCGGGATCCGGGGCCTGATGGAGCTGCTCCTTGATCCCATCGAGCACTCGCTGCATGTTGGCGCGGTGTTCTTTCACTCGACGACGCAGGATGTCAGGCTCGCGTTCTGGCATGTTGTCGATCGCGGCCGAGATCCCAGACGGGCCGGGCCCAATCGTCAGCGAGTACCGAAGGCGTGTCGCCCCAGCGATCGAGGCCACTTGGAACAGCCACTGGGCTCCCGGGTTCTCGGGATCCGAGGTGACCCAACCGAACTCCTTGCCATCCACGAACCGATGCACGTAGCACGCAACCTCCCACTCACCGATCGCTCGGTGCTTGTTGCGTCCGACGAATTGGGCTCCGAGCCCTGGCCCGTCGAAACCGTCGGCCCAGGTCGCGCCGAGAGACTCCTCGCTGAAGCGAGAGCTGAGCTCGAGGTCGGTCACCACGTCCCAAACGTCAGTGGGCTTTGCCTTGATGTCGACCTCGACCACCGTGCCGGGGCCATCGGCAAGACATGGGGGGTCGCTCGGGCCGGACGTCCAGGTGGTGCCGTACGTGTCGATGAACGTGATCTCGCGGGCCGCGTAGCGAGGCGCCTGCCTGAAGCCGGCGCCCTTCGTCCAAGCCACGGGAATCATGGCGATCGGCGTGTTGTCGGCGGGGATGCCGAGCAGCTCGACGAGTTCTTCCTGCTTCCCGAGGATCGCCGTGGTCCATGCGGTGCCGAGACCACGAGCTCGCAGAGCAACACAGAGACTCCAGACCGACTGAATGACCGAGTCGAACAGTCCGGGACGCCCGCTGCCATCGTGCACACCGATGATCGTGGGAATCACGATGGCCGGGACCTCGGCGAGATGCTCCGCCAGATAGGCCGCCGATTCCATCACCCGCTCCTGCGGGTGGCCCGTCCCGGCGATTCGGTCTCGAGCCGACACCATGAATTCGCCGCCCGTCGCCATGTAGAGCTCGGCGATCTTTGCTTTCACCTCGGGATCGGTCACGACGATCCATCGTCGACTCCCCTGGTTGCCGCCCGACGGCGCCTGCTCAGCAATGTCGATGCATTCCATCAACAGATCGGTGTCTACCGGTCGGTCGACGTCGAGACGCAAACGCACGGCCCGAGTGGTCATGAGCGCGGCATCCACCGATGCTGTGTCGATGTCATCGGCAGTAACTGATGGATTGGTCATGGAGTCTCCTTGGACTTGGCGTGGGCTCGAGCTTCCTTGGCCAGCACCCGCAGTTCGGCCCGCTCGTCTGGCGACAGGGCCTCGAAGTCGGGAGCGTGGAGCCGATCGGTTGCGTCCTCGATGTCGTTGCGGGTTGCCGCGAGATCCGAAACGTCTGGATATGGCTTGGGCCAGCCGAAGAATTCGGCGTTCCACTCCCCCGCCGGGCCCGCGAGAATCGACTCGAGCGGGCTCATCCCCGATGCCTGCACAGCAACCGTGTGCCGTCCGAACCGGAGCTCACGCATGGTTTGACAGAGCTGGAACGTTCGGCCGTTTCCCGTCGCGGGGAGCGGCTGATCCCGCCAGCCGACGAAGGTTGGCGCACCGAGCGGACTCGCTTCTGCCACCACTCGTTCGCACAGCTCGCCGAGTCGCTCGCTGCCCTCGAAGCCATCGAGTACTCGCTCGCCCCATGCCTCACAGATGTCTCGGTAGATCGCAGCACCTTCGCTCGGTGCCATGACGCGACGGCCCTCTGTCGCCGCAGCACGCATCGTCTGGGGTTCCCAGAAGAACGCAGCCCCCACCACGTTGTCGACTGGGCAATCGCCGAGCACGCCGAGCCGACCAACGGCGTAGCCGGCGTTGCCCGACGGCATGCCTCGCTCGGATCCCGTGGTCGTGGTCGATGGAGCAATCAGCCAATCCATGGCCAGCATCCCGATCGAACCTCGCATGCTTCGGGCTATGGCGGTGGTTTCCACGATTGCTCCTGTCCTCGAACGTTCAACGCATCCTCGCTCTCGAACGCCCCGTCATCAACTTGCGCAATGGAACGATGAGCACAGCAGCGCGAGACTCGGTGCATGGCCGGTTGGGAACCCGAACTCGAAGAACTTCGCAGGCGCGAGGCAATGGCGGAACAGCTGGGCGGGGCTGACAAGGTCGAACGGCAGCACCACTTCAACAAGTTGACGGTCAGGGAACGTTTGGACACCATCGTCGACGCCGGCTCGCTCTGGGAGCTGGGCAAGACCGCAGGTGTCGCAGAGTACGACGCCGACGGCAACCTGCTCGATCTCACGCCATCCAACTTTGTGTTCGGCCTGGCTGAACTCGAAGGCCGACCCGTCGTGATCTCAGGCGACGACTTCACCGTTCGTGGCGGCTCGAACGACGCGTCGATCTCCGCCAAGCGAGAAGCATCAGAGAGCATCGCTGTCGAGATGCGGCTGCCCCACGTTCGCCTCCTCGACGGCATGTCCGGTGGAGGCTCGGTCAAGACCATCGAGATGGCGGGTCGAACCTACATCCCTGTGCTTCCCGGCTGGGACACCGTGATCGACCACCTCGACATCGCCCCTTCGGTCTCCCTCGTCCTTGGCTCGGTCGCAGGCTTTGGCGCAGCTCGAGCGACCACCTCTCACTACTCGGTGATGGTTCGCAACTCGTCGCAGATGATGATCGCCGGACCGGCTCTGGTCGAACAGGCCGGGCTCGGAACCGTGAGCAAAGAGGAACTCGGCCACGCCTCGATTCACACCAGCAACGGAGCCATCGACGACGCAGTCGACACCGAAGACGAGGCGTTCGAGCGGGCCCTCCACTTCCTTTCCTACTTGCCGAGCAGCGTTGACGAGCTGCCGCCGATCGAGGACTGGAAGGACGATTCAGGACGGCGTGAGGAATTTCTGATCGACATCGTCCCGCGGCAGAGCCGCCAGGCCTACGACATGCGTCGCATCATCGATGCCGTCGTCGACCTGGACAGCTTCTTCGAGATCGGCCAGCACTGGGGCACCTCGATCATCGGCGGCCTGGCTCGGCTCGATGGTGTGCCCGTTGCCCTCTACGCCGAGAATCCGCGTGTCTACGGCGGCGGCTGGACCGCCGATTCGTGCAAGAAGCTGACTCGACTCGTCGATCTGGCTTCACTGTTCAATTTGCCGATCGTCCATCTCGAGGATTGTCCCGGCTTCGTCATCGGCAAACAGTCGGAGCACGAGGCAACCGTTCGGGCCGGATCAACTGTTCTCGTCGCACTGCGCAGGGCGCGCGTGCCCTATTGCACGGTTGTGATCCGCAAGGCATTCGGCATAGCGGGCGCGTCGAACCGCAAGCCTGGGACGAGTTCGATGCGTATGGCGTGGCCGTCCGGTGACTGGGGCTCGCTTCCCCTCGAAGGGGGGCTCGACGTCGCATACAAGGCTGATCTTGCCGAAGCCGACGATCCCGAGCTTCTCCGAGCAGAGATCGCCGAGCGGCTCAACCGGTATCGCTCACCTCATCGATCGGCCGAGTTCTACGAGATCGAGCAGATCATCGACCCTCGAGAGACGCGAGCCGCGCTCTGTGATTGGATACGGCTGGCAAGGCGGACCCTGCATGCCGGCCCTCACCCTCAGGGGTTCCGTCCCTGACGGGGTCAAGAGGGTCAGTTGTAAGCCGTCTCGCTGTGCTGCGTGGTGTCGAGGCCGGTCAGCTCCTCGTCGTCGGTCACACGGAGACCGATCGTCGCGTCGAGCGCCTTCGCGATGGCAAACGTCAAAGCGAAGGCGAAGACACCGACCACCACGTTGGCGAAGAGCTGTTCGAACAGGAGGCCGGCACCATCGCCTTCGATCAGACCTCCGTCGAAGGACCCACCAAGCGCTGAGGGGCTGGCGAACACGCCGATGAGCAAACCGCCGACGAGACCGCCGACCATGTGAACGCCTACAACGTCGAGGGCATCGTCGTAGCCGTACCGCGTCTTGAGTCGGACGGCATACGCACACACTGCTCCGGCGACGAGGCCAACACCCAGCGCTCCGTTGACGCCCATGAAGCCCGCTCCTGGCGTGATGCCAACAAGGCCGGCGACGACGCCGGAGGCGGCGCCGAGCGTCGTGGCGTGGCCGTCGAGCAGCTTCTCCGCGGCGAGCCAGGCGAGCATGCCTGCGGATGCCGCGATGAAGGTGTTTGCGAACGCTTGAATCGCGAGGGTGTCCGCCGCGAAGGCTGAGCCGGCATTGAACCCGAACCAGCCGAACCACAAGATGCCCGCACCGAGCATGGTGAAGGGAAGGTTGTGGGGAAGCATCGGCTCCTTGGGCCAGCCCTTCCGCCTACCCAAGACGATCGCCAGTGCGAGAGCGCTGGCACCGGCCGCGACGTGCACGACGGTGCCGCCAGCAAAGTCGAGGCTGCCGCGCGTGTTGAGGAAACCACTCTCGGCCCCGTCCTCGCCATTGAAGCGGAAGACCCAGGCCCAGGCGGGAATGAACACGATCGTGAACCAGATCGGAACGAACGCCAGCCAGGCCGAGAACTTCAACCGGCCGGCAACCGCACCAGAGATCAAGGCCGGAGTGATCGAAGCGAAGGTCAGAGCGAAGAACACATCGCGCAACGCGTCGCCACTGATGTCGCGGAGCAACACATTGTCGAATGTGCCGATGAACCGGTTGGTGCCCGTCGAACTCAGGCTGTAGCCAAACAGGTACCAGAGGATCGGGATGATCCCGAGACAGATCATGTTCATCATCAACATGTTCAGCACGTTCTTCGAACGGCTCATGCCGCCGTAGAACAGCGCCAGGCCAGGGACCATGAACAGCACCATGGCCGCCGAGATCATGATCCATGCATTGTCAGCGCTGTCCATGTCGAACCTTTCGTCGTCAAAACAGAACGACGTCAGATTGCCGCCAGCATGGGTCGGCCATGTTTCTCGTTTGTTTCGACAGTGTGAACCGCGGGCCGGGCTCCGCTTGTCCGGTTCCGCGTCCAGGTGCTAGCGACTTCGGCATGACCATCGAACTCCGCAACGCCGCATCCCTTCCCGCACCTGCCGGCTTCAGCCACCTTTCGATCGGGCCCGCTGGCCGGATCGTCCATCTCGCCGGCCAGATCGGCACAGACGAATCCGGGACCCTGGCTGATGGCCTGGCCGCGCAGACCACTCGCAGCCTCGACAACCTCGTCGAAGCACTGCGAGCGGCAGACGCTGGTCCTGAGGATCTGGCCAAGATCACGATCTACATCGTCGATTGGACCGAGGCTCGTCAGCCCGAGCTGTTCGCCGGGCTCGGTGGAGCGAGCACACGGCTGCCGCTCGTTCCGATCACCCTGATCGGTGTTCAATCGTTGTTTCTCGATGCCGCGGTCGTCGAGATCGAGGGAGTCGCCGTCCTCGCCGGCTGACTGATTCGAACCGGGGGCTGAGCGCCGCGAAACTGAGGGTGAGGAACCCGGGGTTTGCCAAGGGTGGGTGGCGGTTGCTTGGGGGCGGGGCGGGGGTGTCGTCGGTTGCGATGTCGTAGGCTCGGCCCGTGAACCGGTCGGTCGAGTACGGCGTCATCAGCCTCTGCGATCACCTCAGCGCGCCAGACGGAGGCCCGCTTGTCACCCAGGCCGAGCGCCTCCACGCCATTGCTGACCAAGCCGTCCAGGCTGAGCACGCCGGATTCGAGGTGTTCGGCGTCGGCGAGCACCACTTCAGCAACTACATCCTCCCCGCCCCCGAGCTCCTCCTCACCTACGCAGCCGCTCGAACCTCGACCATCCGCCTCGGCACCTCGGTCACGCTGCTGGCCAAGCGCGACCCGGTTCGCTACGCCGAGGCGTTCGCCGTCCTCGATCTCCTCAGCGATGGCAGAGCAGAAGCGACCTTCGCCCGTGGCGTGTCGGAGAAGACCGCTCACGTCTTCGGCATCGCCGACTTCGATCAGCTCCGGCCGATCTTCGACGAGCACCTTCGTCTCGTCCTACGCCTCCTCACTGAAGATGAGGTCACATGGAGTGGCGAGTTTCGCAGCCCGCTCGAAGCGGTCCGCCTCGAACCCCGACCCATCCAACGGGCAAACGATGCCTTCTGGATCGGCGGGGGCCTGTCCCAGGTCTCGGCCGGCCTCGCCGCCGAGCTCGACCTGCCATTCCATCTCCCGAGCCTGTTCCGCTGGCCCGAGGACTACGTCGAGGTCGTCGACTTCTATCGATCCGAGAGCCTCGGGCAGGGCGGAACTCCACGCGTTGGTTTCCCCAGCTACCTCCATGTGGCCCGCACGTCGCAGGAGGCAGAAGCTCGGTGGCGCCCCCATCTCGACCACTACGTCGACTTCGCAGTCGGGACCCGGAGCAGCTTCGGAAGGCCAACCGACTTCGACGCACTCATCACCGGGCCGGCGATCTGTGGCAGCCCGGCTCAAGTGATCGAGCGGATCGGCGAGATCAACGAGACACTCGGGCTCGATCGTCACCTCTTCTTGATGGACGTCGGAGCCCTCCCAGACAAGATGCTGCAGGACTCGATCGAGTTGACGGGCACGGAGGTACTTCCCGCGCTCCGATCGAACTGACGCGTCGGGGCTCAGCTGGTGGGGATCTTGCCCCATCGTTCGGCCAACGTCGCGTACACACCCTGGTCCCAGGAGAACTCGACCGTGTTGCCGTCCGGGTCGCGCAGCATCGTGATGTAGCCAATGGGCGCCGGCATCTTCGTCGGGGGCATCCCGAGGCAGTCTGCCGCCCTTGCCTTCTCGGCCATTGCGTCGATGTCGCCACGATTGGGCATCTCGATCCCGAAGTGGGCAAACGGTGCCAAGGTCGCCAACGGGGCATCGCCAAACGGGTCCTTGTCAGGAAAGAACTGCGCGACAACGAGGATGAACGGGTTGTTCGTTTCACCTGGCATGCCGAGCCACGCGCCGAAGCCGTCGTCATCCTCACGCTTGTCGATCAGGCGGAGCGGCGTGAACTCCTCATACCAGGCAATGGTTGCGTGGATGTCCTTGACTCGCAGCGCGATGTGAGTCCAACGCGGTTCGGTCGGGTGCAGCGAGAAGTTCGGAGCATCTGACCCTTCACTGGCGAGGCTGTCACTGGCTTGGGTGTCGCTCACAGTTGTCTCCGAATCGGCCGCAGGATCGTGCGCTCAGGCCACGAACAGTCGTGACCGTACCACCCGGTCAGTTGGTCAGACCAGGCTGGATCAGCCGTGGATCAACCGGTCCAGCTAGGGTTTGGACCGTTGGTCCGACCAATGGACCACGCGCATGTGCACTGCTGTCTGCCGCTCCAGCCCGCCGACTCTGCGAACAGGAACGTGTTCTGAACGATCAACCGACATTCGAACCGATCTCTCGTGAGACCGTGAGCGGCCAGATCCGGTTCCAGCTCCTGCGCCGCATGACCACCGGCGAACTCGCCCCCGGCAGCCAGATGCCATCCGAACGCGCCCTCGCCGAACAGTTCGAGGTCGCACGCACGTCGGTTCGCGAGGCCATGCAGGGCCTCGTCTCGATGGGTGTCGTCGAGCGACGAGGGAACCGTTCGTACGTGGCCGAGCATCTACCGGATGTCCAGGTCGAGCAGCAAGCGGCCCACACCTCGTTCGTTTCCGACCTGTTCGAAACAAGAAGACTGCTCGAGGTACCGATCTTCGAGCTTGCCGCTGGCCGAGCCGATGATGCGGCAAGAGCCGCTGTGGCCGACCTCGCTCGACGCTTCGACGAGGACCTCGAACTCGACGAGTTCCGACGTCTCGACCGCGAGTTCCACACCACCATCGCCGCCAGCTGCGGTAATCCGCTGCTCATCGAGCTCTACGGCAAGGTGCTCGACCAACTGTTCCGCTCCCACGAGTTCGACTCGTTGTTGCGAGCTGAACAGAACCGCACCGAGGTTCGCAGGATCGTTGCCGAATCGTCGGCGGCCCATCGGGCCATCGCAAAGGCCTTCGCGGCCGGCGACACCGACCGATGCCGGGACGAGGCCGTACGGCATCTCGACGACGTCGAGCACTCGATGATCTCCGACCTGCACTAGATCGCTGCGTGTCGGGCGGCACTGCCTCAGTTTGAACGGAGCGTGAACGAGCAGGATCTTCTTCGACAGGTCGACAATCTTCCCGTATGGTCAGTTGGTCTGACCATGGGAAGGGGTGAGGTATGTCGGCGTTCGTCCATCAACCCGCACTGCGCAGCTGCTGGTACCCCGTAGCGGAGTCCACCGACCTGCCGATGGGCACGGAGAACGCGTCCCCGCTGAGCATTCGGCTCCTCGGCGACGACTACGTGCTGTGGCGTTCACCCGACGCTGACCTCGTCGCCGCACCCGATCGCTGTCCCCATCGAGAAGCCCCGCTGTCGATCGGTACGGTCGCTGAAGGCGTGCTGACGTGCGCGTATCACGGCTGGGCCTTCAGCAACGATGGTGCCTGCGTCAACGTTCCCTCGTCTGAGCCCCAGACTGCGATCCCCCCTTCTGCGCACCTCCCGTGCGTCTCGGTCGAGGAGCGTTACGGCCTCGTTTGGCTCTGCCCCGGAGAGCCGACGGGCCCGCTGCCAGCCATGCCGTGGGAGACCGATCCTGGGTTCCGCCGCATCAACACAGGCGTCGAACCCTGGACCGTGTCTGCACCGCGCATGGTCGACAACTTCATGGACTTCAGCCACTTCCCGTGGGTCCATACCGGTACCTTCGGTGGCGCCCAGGATCCCGTGGTGCCGAAACTCGAGCTCCAGCAGCTCGATGCCGATTTCTTCGGCTACGCCTACGAGGTCGATGCCGCCAATCCCGACGAGGCAACGGTCACAAGCGGCAGTACAGACGACGTGGTCCATCGCCATATGTCGACCGGCTTCCATCTTCCGTTCGTCGTCCGCTCGACGATCAAGTACGCCGACGGGCTGGAACACATCCTGCTCCTCTGCTCGACGCCGGTCGATGACACCAACTCGCTGTTCACGTTCGTGGTCTGGCGCAACGACGACTTCAGCACCGATCCCCAGGAGATCGTTGCGTTCGACCGGGCAATCGGCGCCGAGGACAAGGCCTTGCTGGAACAGATTCCCAGCACCCTTCCCCTCGGCCGAGTTGGGCTGGCGAACGTCCAATCCGACAAGCCTTCTGTCGAGTGGCGTCGACGTTTCGCCGAGCTGATCGGCTTCGACGCATGATGATGTCAAGAGATTCAACGCCCTGATGGAGTCGAGTTCGTGAACCTGGCCAACAAGTACTGCTACTTCTTCGAGGACGAGGAGTTCCTCGAGACCGATCGCCCCGGCTTCCGGCGGCGGGTGATCACCGGCGAGAACCTCCAGCTCTGCTTCTGGCGCATCGCTGGTGGTTCGGAGGGTTCATTCCTCCACAAGCACGACGACCATGAGCAGCTCGGCATCATCGTGCGCGGTGCGCTCGACTTTCGGATCGGCGACGACGACTCCGACGAGACTCGCGACGTCATCGGTGTACATCAGGCCTATCTGGCGCCCCAAGGCGTTTGGCACGGTCAGAGCGTGTTCGTCGGCGACGACGATTTCAACGAATGCTGGATCCTCGACGTGTTCTCACCACCTCGCGACGATCTGCGCGAGAACGAGGGGCAGAACTGATGGCTGACTGGCGTCTTGCTGTCGACATCGGAGGCACATTCACCGACGTCGTGTTGCTCGACGGGGAGAGCGGACGGGTCGTTGTCGACAAGACGCTGACCACGCCCAGCGCCCCGCTCGCCGGCGTCCGCACCGGGGTGACCCAACTGCTGGCAAAAGCCGGCGTGACCCCCGCCGAGATCACGGCGCCGATCGTGCACGCAACCACACTCATCACCAATGCCTTGATCGAGGGCAAGACCGGCCGGGCCGGCCTCGTCACCACCAAGGGGTTCGGCGACACGCTCCTCATACGTGACGAGCATCGCTACGACATGTACGACCTGCAGATCGAGTTCCCTGCACCTCCCATTCCCCGGGAACTGACCTTCGAGCTCGACGAACGCGTTGGAGCCCAGGGTCAGGTGCTCACGATCCCGAGCGAGGCATCGCTTGCCGTCCTCGCCGATGAACTCCGCTCGGCGAATGTCGAATCGGTCGCGATCTGCCTTCTCAACTCCTATGTGAACCCCAGCAACGAAGCCATCGTCGCTGAATACCTCCGAGCCGCACTCGATGTGCCGGTGTGCATTTCCGCCGACGTTTCACCCCAGATTCGCGAGTATCCCCGCATGGTCACCACGGCATGCAACGCCGCGACCATGCCGGTGATCGGCCCCTACCTCGACGAACTGCAGACCTGGCTGGCCGCAGAGGGCTTCGGCGGTTCGGTGCTGATGATGCTCTCGAACGGCGGAGTGGTCTCCGCCGACGATGCTGCTCGCGGGCCGATCCGCCTCGTCGAGTCCGGGCCCGCCGCTGGAGCGCTTGCCGGCAGCTGGTTCGCCCGCCGCCTCGGTGTCGATCGTTTGTTGTGCTTCGACATGGGCGGCACCACCGCCAAGGCCTGTCTCATCGAGCACGGCGAACCAGAACTCACCAATACGTTCGAGGTGGCCAGGGCCTATCAGGAGAGCCTCAAGGCAATCGGCGCTCGGGTGG
>CAZYLX010000027.1:0-12944 GCA_964648595.1 uncultured Acidimicrobiaceae bacterium | reverse complement strand
GCAGCTGAACCGGCAACCAGTTCGGGAACTCCACCAGGTGTGAATCCGACCAAGCCGAGTGCGACGACGACCGACACTGCTGCGATGAGGCGACCGGTTCGATCGCGGAGCTGGGGCCAAATGATGGCGAGGAGCAGGGCGGGCAGGATCACATCGAGTCCGAGTGCATCGGTGTCGCCCAGTTGTTCGGCGACGAGCGCTCCGACGACGGCCGATGTCCACCATGGAACACAAAGCCACAGCCCGGCGGCAACGAACGCTCGACGTGTGTCGTTGTCATCATCCTCGCGGAGGGCGAGGGCCACGCTGGGGTCGAATGCGAGGTGAGCGGAGATGGCGCGGCGCCATCGTTGCGGCCAAAGGCTCGGCCCGAGCGCCGCGGCGAATAGGCCGAAGCGAGTGGCGACAAGCCAGCCGCTCAACACGCCGGCAACCGTTGATCCGCCCGTGGTGGCGACGGCGGCAAAGGCGAGGGTTGAGGTTGCCGAGTTCACGATGAACGCGGCGGCGATCACCACGAGGGGGTCGGTGCCCTGGGTGACGTGGAGCACCGAGACGGCAAGCCCAGCCGTGAAATACGTGACGGCCAGCGTTGCGGCGTCGCCATTGGAGAATCGCAGGCCGGACGGAACGAGCCTGTCGATCATGGGCGCTTCAGTCTTGCTTGGTTCGCCACTCGGCGAGGCTCGCTGCCTCGGTGCCGATGACGGTCGAATCACCGTGGCCGGTGTGGACAGTGGTGTGCTCGGGAAGGGTGAACAGCTTGTGTTCGATCGAGTCGAGGATCACGTCGTAGCTCGAGAAGCTCCGACCAGTGGCACCCGGACCACCGTTGAACAGCGTGTCGCCGCTGAAAAGCAAACCGTCGGAAGGCAGGTGGAGGCAGCAGCCGCCGGGGGAGTGGCCAGGAGTGTGGATCACGGTGAGTTCAGCGCCGCCAACTTCGATGGTCTGGCCATCGGCGAGCGAGTCGTCGATCCGGCGGTCGGGATAGACGACCTCCCACAGCATCGCGTCGTCGGGATGAAGCAGGATCGGTGCGCCGGTCTCGTCGGCCAGATCGGCGGCGGCGTTGATGTGGTCGTTGTGGCCGTGGGTCGAGACGATGGCCCGCAGCGTGCGGCCCCCGAGTCCGTCGAGGATCGCTCGATGGTCGTGGGCTGCGTCGATCACGATCGCTTCGCGATCGTCTCCGATGATCCAGACGTTGTTGTCGACTTCGAAATCGCCTCCATCGAGGGAGAAGATGCCGGACGTGATCACTCGATCGAGTCGTGCCATCCGGGGAACCTAGCGAGGCGGCACGAACTCAGCGAGCCCGGTGCTCGGTGCCGGCGCCGGCGGTGATGAACAACACCTCGGCCTCACCGTCGTTCACGTCTGCTGTGTGCCACACGCCGGGAGGGTTGATGGCGTACTCGCCACCGGTGATCGTCGTCGCGACGTCGTCACCGTCGATCTCTTGGATGAGTGTGATGGTCCCTCGAACACACAACACGACCTCAGACCCGACGGGGTGCATCTCCCACACGTCCCACGATGTGTCGAAGCTGTGCATCGTCATCAACCTGCCCTCGGCTCCGTCGCTCTCGTGACGTTGGGCGTAGCCGCCGTACCACTCCATCTCGCCGGTGAACGCCGGCTCGCTCTCGGCGGTGGCGCCGAGCCCGAGGTGGATCGGAAAGGTCGAAAGCTCGGTGCCACTCATCGGTTGCTCCTCAGATCACGACGACGGAGCGAAGGACGCCGCCGCCTTCCATCTTGTGAAACGCCTCCTCGACCGAATCGAGGTCGATCGTTTCAGAGACGAATCCGTCGAGATTGAGCCGGCCCTGGAGGTAGAGGTCGATCAACATGGGGAAGTCGCGGCTCGGCAGGCAGTCGCCGTACCAACTCGACTTCAGTGCTCCGCCGCGGCCGAAGATGTCGATGTACGGCAGCTCGATCTTCATGGCTGGATTGGGGACGCCAACGAGGACCAAGGTGCCGGCGAGGTCGCGGGCATAGAAGGCCTGCTCGTAGGTCTGAGGGAGGCCAATCGCTTCGATGGCGACGTCGACGCCGTTGCCGTCAGTGAGTGAGCGGATCTTTTCGACTGGATCCTCGTTTGATGAGTTGATCGTGTGGGTGGCGCCGAACTCCTTCGCCCACTCGAGCTTCGTATCATCGATGTCGACGGCGATGATGATGCTGGCGCCGGCCAAGCGGGCACCTTCGAGCGCAGCGTTGCCAACGCCGCCGCAGCCGAACACGGCGACGGAATCACCACGACCGACCTCGCCGGTGTTCATCGCCGCGCCGAGCCCGGCCATCACGCCGCAGCCGAGCAGCCCCGCGGCTTCCGGGCGAGCCGCTGGATCGACCTTGGTGCACTGGCCGGCAGCAACGAGTGTCTTGTCGCAAAATGCTCCGATGCCCAGCGCCGGCGAGAGTTCCGTGCCGTCGAGCAGTGTCATCTTCTGTGTGGCGTTGTGGGTGGCGAAGCAGTACTGGGCTTTGCCTTTCTTGCATGCCCGGCACTGGCCGCAAACGGCCCGCCAGTTGAGGATCACGTAGTCGCCAGGGGCCACATCGGTCACTCCGTCGCCGACAGACTCAACAATGCCTGCTGCTTCGTGGCCGAGCAGGAACGGGAACTCATCGTTGATGCCGCCTTCTCGGTAGTGGAGATCGGTGTGGCAGACGCCGCACGCTTGAATGGCAACGACGGCCTCGCCCGGGCCCGGATCGGGGATCACGATGGTCTCGACCGAGACCGGCTCACCCTTGGCTCGGGCGATGACTCCACGTACTTCCTGCGGCATTACGGGCTCCTGATAATCGATGCTGTGGCGCCCGATGCAGGCGCTGTCGCACGGTAGTTCGAAACTCGACTCCAGCACAGCGTCACGATCGTGCGAAGCCGAAAACGCTCGGCACCCGCATTGCAGGCGAGCTACCGTCTACTTCAGCGGCTCGATTGCCGCCCGGACCGGAAGGAGTGTGCCTCGATGACTGTGACCAACCGAGCACCCATATCCGGTCGCGTCCTCCGAAGAGGCTGAGCTCTGCTCGCATGCGGCCGGTTCCCATTCGAACCGCACGCACTGGAGCACGCTCGTGTCACCATCCCAACGCCCCAACCAACCTTGTTGGGTCATCCCTGATCCCTATACCGACGAGGATCTCGGCATTCTCAAGTCCGGCAAGGAGGGGCAGATCAACCTCCTCGAACGTCGTTCGCTCGTCGATGACGAACCTCCGATCCTGCTGGCGCAGAAACGCTACGTGCCGCGGCAGGTGACGGAGAAGGGGACCCTTGAAGCCCTCGGAGTCGAACGGGCCTCGGCGTTCCGCAACGACGTCGCCTATCGGGAGGGACGACAGTTCCGAAAGTCTCGCGATCGTCGCGCCGTCGAACGCATGAGCACCTACGGCAAGCACCTGATGCAGGACCGCTGGATGAATCACGAGCATGACGTGATGCGCACCCTTTGGCACGCTGGAGTGAACGTGCCCTATCCCGTGAGCTACGGCGACGATGTGTTCGTCATGGAGTACATCGGCGCACGAGATGGCGCAGCGCCAGTGTTGGCATCGGCTCGGTTGTCTGGCCCGCAACTCGACGATGCTCTCACACAGGTACTTGATGGCTTGGCTGCGATCGTGGACGCCGGATGGATTCACGGCGATCTCTCGGCCTTCAACCTGCTTTGGTGGGAGGACGCGGTGTGGTTCATCGATTTCCCACAAGCGATCGACCTGGCGGTCAACCCACAAGGTCTCAACTTCTTGCACCGAGATGTCACGAACATCGCGGCGTGGTTTGCTCAGCGTGGCCTCGCCGTGGACCCCGACGAGTTGTTCGCCGGCCTGTTGTGAGCAGACGGCAACACGTGCCGGTGGCCGATCAGGAAGCGTTGAGCGATGCGAGGTGGCGATCGATCACAGCGATGGTGCCGGCAAGGTCACTCGGATGCACGGTGGCCAAGATTTCCGATTGGGGCGGCTGCCAGGTCGGATCCGACACCTCCGGTCGCTCGACCAAGATCGTCGGGAGGCCCGCCGACCGGTAGCCCTCGACGATCACGACATCAGCATCGGAGAAGAACAACTCGACGAGCGTGTCAAGGGGCGGCGTATCGGTGCTGTCACTCATCCAGGCCAGCTGATTGGCTCCGACGAGCAGGGTGTCGGCACCGGCCTTGCGCATGCGCCACGAATCCTTGCCCTCGGTGTCGAGCTCGATGCGATGGGCATCGTGCTTGATCCCGGCCACCCGGAGACCGCGTTGGTTCAGAGCCGTGATGACTTTCTCGACGAGGGTTGTCTTGCCGGTCCCCGACGGAGCGACAAAGGAGATCATCGGTGGCACGTCGGAAGTGTGCCGCCGATCGGTCGAATCCGTCGCATCCCTCAGGATGTGGGTAGGGCCGCCAGAGCGTCATTGTCCATGATCGAGCGAACCGAACGACCGAGGATCGTGCGTATCAGCTCTCGCTGACGCTCGTTCCAGTGCTCCCATGAAGCGAAGCTGGCCACGCCGTAGATGAAGCAGTGAGCCAGGACGACCTTGTACTTCTCCCACGCGTCTTCGAAGGAGTAGTCGACGCCATTCTCGGCGAGCACCGTGAGGTAGTGGCGAACGAGATCCTGGTCGTTCCCGGCCCGCACGTCGCTGTCGACAGACTGGCCCAGGAAGTAGCCGACGTCGTAGATCCCGCAGCCGAACCCGCTGATCTGGAAGTCGATCATGGTGACGGCGTCGCCGTCACCGTAGAAGACATTGTCCGAGCGCCAGTCGCCGTGGACGAAGGTCGCTGGGCTGCTCAGCTCGTCGAGCAGCCACGGCACCAGGGTGCCGAACCGCTCGCCGAACGCACGGGTCTCGGGAGTGAGGAGGTCGCTCGCCTGCTCGATGCATGCCGGCCAGCCGCCATCGAACACACCGGGTAGCGCCGCCAGGTACACGTCGTTCTTGATCGGGAGGAACGTGCTGCTCAGCGCTGGGATGTCGCCGTGTTCCCACCACTGGGCGTGGAACTCCGCCATCTTGGCGAGGGCCGTTCGGGCGTCGTCGAGGCTGACGCCTTCTCGTTGGTCCACCGTCCGGAGGACACCGGCATCCTCCATCACGAGGACGAAGTCGGTGCTGTCTTCCGCGATTCTCGATCCGTAGACCGCTGGCGCGTCGAATGCCGCTCCCGGAGCGATCTGTTCGTAGAACGCCAGCTCACGGGCGTAGAAACCGAGCACGTCTGCCATGAAGCGCTGCGTCTCGTCGTCGATGGGCAACTTGACGATCGCGGTGGCAGGCCCTTGACCGCCCTCGTAGGTCATCGTCACTCGGAAGATTTCGCTCAAAAGGCCGCCCGCGGCTGCCAGGTCCTTCGACGCGAGCGCTGTCACCTCGGTGGCTGCATCGATGGTGTCGGACGACCGCAGTACGGCGGTCATCCACTCGGGAGTGATTCCCTCACCGTTGGCAATGATCTCGAATGACATGCGGCCTCCTCGATTGCAGCTGCGCAGTTGATAACACGGCCGCCAATGGTGTGCCGATTTGGAGAAGGTGCGTGATGCTCTGTGAGAATCCCACCTGGTGCGACTGGTCAGTCGGCTGCCACTGCCG
This sequence comes from uncultured Acidimicrobiaceae bacterium, assembly GCA_964648595.1. Lineage (GTDB taxonomy): Bacteria > Actinomycetota > Acidimicrobiia > Acidimicrobiales > SZUA-35 > SZUA-35. Next base: position 7,333 of record CAZYLX010000027.1, on the reverse strand, counting down.
GCAGTCCGTCGATCGACTGGGCGTTCTTCTCGGCCCAATACGCCTCGAGACCCTCATCGTCCTTGTTCTTCCAGAACTTCGTCAGCGTTTCGCGCTGCTCGACGAAGTCCATCAGCGGAACGGCGAAACCGCACGAACTCGATGTGCGATCGATCTCGGCGGTGATCACCGAGCGGACACCAACGCGCTCGCCGAACAGGGGAGCGAGCTCAGCGAATTCGGCATCGCCGGGGCGATGGACCGAACCGGTTCCGTAGAAGCGGACGATGTCGGGCTTGCCCTCGAAGGCGCAGAACATGAAGGTGATACGGCCGTTCTCTCGCACGTGGGCGATCGTCTCTGCGCCGCTGCCCGTCAGATCGAGGTAGGCGACCCGATTCGGTCCGAGCACCCGAAACGCATCGAGTCCCTTCGGGGAGAGATTCACTCGGCCGGCATCGCCGATCGGCGCCGTTGCGACGAAAAACATGTGTTGGCGCTCGACGAATGACGTCATTGCTTCAGTGATCGATTCGAAAGCTTGGGCCATCAGCTCTGCTCCTGGTGATTGGTGGGACGTGGGTGGCGGTAGGCCCGCTCGACGGTTGCGATGCGCACGCTGTAGTCGGCGTACCACCGGTCGATGCCTTCCCGCTGGGCGACCGCGTGCTCGGTGACCGCCTTCCACGCTCGCGCATGGTCTGCGGTCTCCCAGTACGACAGCGTGATGCTGGTCCTGCGGTCTCCCGACGACTCGAAGCCGAGGTAGCCGGGCTGCTCTGCTGCCAATCGCTCCATGGCGTCGGCAGCCGCTCCATAACCATCGGAGTCTCCGGTGCGAATCGATCGAAAGATCACCGCGGTGTACGGCGGGTCGGGCGTGGAAGCAATCAACTCACGGTCATTGGCCATCAGCCGAAACTTAGCGTTTGTCGCTCAGCGGCGAGCCGGAATTGCCGATGGAGCGAGGTGAAGGTCTCTACGATTCTGGTGACGTGCGTTCTGGCTGCGGCTAGTTGTGGAGCCGCTGTCGACGTGAGCTCATCGGAAGGCCCCACCACCTTGGCTCTGTTCGACCCAACGCCGTCGACGATCACCGTGGCAGAGCTCGAAACGTCCACGTCCGAGGAATCATCTGACACAACGGGTGCCGTTGCCACGACGACCACAGAGACGACCTCGACCACCGAGACGACCACGACGACGGCACCGACCTCGACCACCGAGACCACGAGCGCGCCAACGACCACGGTCGTCGACTACTCCGAATACTGCGCTGCGGCAGGGTCGGTGACCGCGCTCGGAACGTTCACCGGATTTGGCGATCCGGCAGCGACCGAGGAATATTTCACGGCCTTGGCCGCCGCCTGGGCCGATGCCGCAGCGGTCGCTCCTGCCGTGATCTCGTCCGACGTCGCAACCGTCGCATCCTTTGGTTCAGGACTGCTCGCGCTCCTCGCCGACAATGCGTACGACATCACCGCCGTCATCGCAGAAGCGGACGCCCTCGAGCAGTCCTCCGGCTCTGACGACGCAAAGATCGTGGTCGACCAGTTCTCGTTCATTTCCTGTGGGGCAGAGCCGCCGCTGCCCCAACAAGAGGTCGCCCTGTTCTACGCCAGCCTGTTGGACACCACCGAGCAGCGCGCCGTCCTCGCCGAGCTGCTCTCCGGAGAAGAGATCTTTGACCTCGCCGGAGCAACGTGTTTTGTCGACGCCGCGACACCGGACATCATGTTCCCGTTCGCCGGCGCCCCATCGACCCCAGGACAGGATGCCGCCCTCGCCCAGGTGCTGAGCGCCTGCCAGCTCTCGATTGGCGGCCAGTGATGATCGATCAGCAACCACGGTCGGACGCTGCAGCAGCGACAGACAACCGAATCGGCCCGGTCGCTCGCTACGACGACGTGCACGAGGTGCTGTGGATCGCGGAGATGCCGATTCCGTTCCGTCGGGGCGATAACACCAGCGCCGGCAACAATTCGAAGCTCCTTCAGCTTCTCGGCATGACGATCCGCAGCCTGCGGGGCTTGTCAGCCGATGCGCCATGCCCGCTCCGTCGAGCCGAACACCAACTCCTGGCAGAGCTTCTCGATCTCGATGAGCCACGCCTTCGTTCGGATCTTCGCAGTCACCTCGGCCTGAGTCGGCGCGAAACCGGTGACGTGGTCACGCAGCTACGCCGCGTGCGAGTTGACAACGCGATCATGCTCGACTGATCGAGCTTGTCGGCTCCTCTGGCGTCCACATTCCGTTCCCGGAGGTCGTCATCCGAGGTGTTCGGTTGCAATCCGTTCAGTTTCTGCTTGACTGGTCCACCGTGACCTCTCGCCGCAACCTCCTCGTAGTAGTCATCACGTAGCGCACGTCCCTCCTTGTCGTGCGCTGAGCCTCCCCCCGGGGAGGCTTTCTTGTTTTTGGGTTTCATGTCCGACTGCCTCGCACCCCACGCCCACCTGTCCCATTTGTCTGTACGCACGCCAGACTGCATCCGCCCACTTTCCACCGGAGCCCCTCATGAGCAACCCAGAGCGCATCAATGGAGGCCAAGCCCTCATCCGCAGCCTCGAACTCGAAGGTGTCGAGGTCATGTTCGGGTACCCGGGCGGTGCGATTCTTCCCGTGTACGACCCGATCATCGGATCACCGATTCGCCACGTGCTCGTTCGTCATGAACAGGGGGCAGGACACATGGCGGAGGGTTACGCCCACGCCACAGGAAAGCCCGGCGTGTGCATGGTCACGAGCGGGCCGGCAGCAACGAATGTTGTCACCCCGCTCGCCGATGCGATGCTCGACTCGGTGCCGATGGTGTGTATCACCGGCCAGGTCGCCCTCTCTGCCATCGGAACCGATGCGTTCCAGGAGTGCGACACGACCGGCATCACCCGGTCGATCACCAAACACAACTTCCTGGTGACCCGGGCCGAGGACATCCCCCAGACCATTCGAGAGGCGTTCCACATCGCAACCACGGGGCGACCTGGGCCGGTTCTCGTCGACATCCCGAAGAACATCGTCGACGCCAACAACCCCGATGCCTACTTCGATTGGGAGTGGCCGAGCGGCTTCGATCTGCCCGGCTACAAGCCGAACAACACCCCGGACGCGTCGTCGATCACCGAGGCAGTCGAGCTGATCACCGCTGCCGAGCGTCCCGTGCTGTACGTCGGTGGCGGTGTGCTCAAAGCGAGAGGAGCACAGATTCTCCGAGAGCTGGCGGAGATGACCGGCATCCCTGTCGTGACCACCCTCATGGCTCGAGGAGCCTTCCCCGACAGTCACGAATTGTGTCTCGGTATGCCCGGCATGCACGGCAACTACACAGCGATCACGGCCATTCAGCAGTGCGACCTGCTGATCGCGATGGGGAGCCGATTCGACGACCGGGTCACCGGCAAGGTCGGGGCGTTCGCTCCTGACGCCAAAGTGATCCATGTTGACATCGACCCGGCGGAACATGGCAAGGTGCGGATGCCAGACGTTCCCGTTGTCGGCGACAGCAGGATCGCCATGGAACTCATGGTCGAAGAGCTGAAGGCCAAGGGCCTCGACGACCAACCAGACGTGATGCCATGGAGAGCCCGGATTTCCGGTTGGCAAGAGAAGTATCCGCTCACGTACGAACCGTCAACACCCGGCCAACTGCTCAAGCCGCAGTACGCAATCGAGCGGCTCCGCGATCTTTCGCCAGACGACACGATCGTGTGCTCCGGCGTCGGCCAGCATCAGATGTGGGCCAGTCAGTACTGGCATTTCGATCATCCCTACACCTGGATCAACTCGGGCGGGCTGGGAACGATGGGCTTCTCGATCCCGGCCGCGATCGGTGCGAAGGCCGGCATGCCCGACCGGACAGTGTGGGCCATCGACGGTGACGGCAACTTCCAGATGACGGCGCAAGAGCTCGTCACGGCCTCGGTCGAGAAGATTCCGATCAAGGTGGCGTTGATGAACAACGCCTACCTCGGCATGGTTCGTCAGTGGCAGTCATTGTTCTATGAGGAGCGTCTCAGCGAGGTGTATCTCAGCCACGACATGCCCGACTACGTGAAGTGGGCGGAAGCCATGGGCTGCATCGCATTCCGTGTCGAGGATCCGGACGAAGTCGACGCGGTGATCGCCAAGGCCAACGAGATCAACGACCGCCCGGTCGTTGTCGAGTTCCGTTGCCACAGCGAGGAAAACGTCTACCCGATGGTTCCTGCTGGAGGTTCGAACGATGCAGTCATCGTCGATCCCAGCCAACAGCCGATGCTCGATGCCGATCGGGAGTTGGCGCAGAACGAGGAGAGCGGACGATGAACCGACCAGGAGATCTCGAGCAACACGTCCTGGCGGTGCTCGTCGAGAACAAGGCCGGCGTGCTGGCCAGAGTTGTCGATCTGTTCGCTCGGCGGGGCTACAACATCGTGTCGCTCAACGTCGCCCCAACCGACGATGAGCGCTTCAGCCGCATCACGATCGTCGTCGACGTCGAGAAGGCGCCGCTCGACCAGATCGTCAAGCAGCTCTTCAAGCTCATCAATGTTGTCGAGATCGCGGAGATGACCCCGGGAGCGACGCTGACTCGCGAGCTGATCGTGGTCAACGTTGCGGTGGGCGACGACCGCCGTGATGAGCTGCTCGAAGCCGTCGAACGAATGCACGGACGGGTGCTCGTCAACAAGGCGGGGCATGTGATGGTGAGCCTCGCCGGCGAGCCGCACGAGATCGATGCCATCGAGCGCGAGCTCAGCTCGTTCGAGATCTTCGACATTCAACGCACCGGCAAAGTGGCGCTGCGAATCGTCGGCAGCGACGTTCCGCTCACGCGAGCCTGATCTTCGTTTTCACCGAACCCGGAGTCTCCGGGTTCGGTGCCAAAAAGTCCACGCAGCACTACCGTCTGCGTGGCATTTCAACAGCCCAGCCCTCACCGCAGAATGCGGGCACAACAGGAGAATCCCGTGGCCAACATCTATTACGAAGCCGACGCCGATCGTTCACTCATCGCTGACCGCAAGGTCGCAGTGCTTGGTTACGGCTCGCAGGGCCACGCCCATGCGCTGAACCTGAAGGAGTCCGGCATCGATGTGCGTATCGGCCTGCGAGAGGGCTCGTCGTCCAAGGCGAAGGCAGAAGAGGCCGGCCTGAAGGTCTTGTCGATCGCCGATGCTGTCGCCGAGGCCGATGTGATCATGATGCTCATGCCCGACACCGAGATGGGTGCGATCTACACCGAGCATGTCGAGCCGAACCTGTCCGACGGCGATGCTCTGTTCTTCGCCCACGGCTTCAACATTCGGTTCGACCTGATCTCGCCGCCGGCCAATGTCGATGTGTGCATGGTCGCCCCGAAGGGCCCCGGTCACCTCGTGCGCCGTACCTATCTCGAGGGTGGCGGCGTGCCCGCTCTGATCGCCGTCGAGAACGACGCAACAGGCAATGCCAAGGGCTTGGCATTGGCCTATGCCGACGCCATCGGTGGCGCACGAGCCGGTGTCATCGAGACCACGTTCACCGAAGAGACTGAAACTGATCTCTTCGGCGAGCAGGCAGTGCTTTGTGGCGGAACAACAGCCTTGGTGCAGGCCGGCTTCGAGACGCTCATCGAGGCCGGGTACCAGCCTGAGGTCGCGTATTTCGAGTGTCTCCACGAGCTCAAGCTCATCGTCGACCTCATGTACGAAGAGGGCATCGCTGGGATGCGCTACTCGGTCAGCGACACCGCCGAGTGGGGCGATCTCACCAGCGGTCCCCGGGTGATCAACGCCGACGTGAAGGCAACCATGCAGGATGTGCTCACCGACATCCAGGACGGCACCTTCGCCCGGAACTGGGTCGAGGAGGCCCGGACCGGTCGCGAGACCTTCACCGCCCTCGAGAACGCGGGACACGACCACCCGATCGAGACCGTTGGTAAGGAACTGCGGTCGATGATGCCGTGGATCAGCCAGGGCAAGGCCAGCGTGAGGGAAACCTCCGGCGGCCAAGGCTGACCCTGGCCCTCTCAAGCATTTCCCAACTGGTGGTGCGAGCAGTCGCTCAAGCGACCGCTCGCACCACCAGTTGCGGCTTTAGGCCGGTGATTGGCGCTTGGCGAGTGTCATACGCTCGAGCCACGGACCCGGTCGATGCCACAGTTCGTCTTCCCAGACCGTCACGACAATGAAGCCGGCGGCCTCGAGCCGTTCGAGGCGAAACGTGTCGTCCCGGCGACTCGACAACGCCGCATGATGACGGTCGCTCTGCACTTCGACCACCACATTCTGCTGCCGGTTGACGAAGTCGACTCGGCCGACCCACTCGTCGTCCCCGAGGTTGACTTGCCTCTCGTAGCCGCCGAAGCCGTTGTGTTCGAGGAGGTGCATGGCTCTCGCCTCGAGGCCCGAAGCTGGTGGCAGCCAATCATCGTCTCGCTCATCGAGGATCCCACGCATCAGCGCCGTTCCTCGGAATCCCCGACGGGGGAGGCTGTTCTTCACCCGCCGCAAGGATCGTCCTGACACGAGACGGTCCGACCACAGTCGATCGACGATCCGCTCGATGCGTTCGACCGACACTCCGACATTGGCCAGATCGAACGGAACCCGCTCCGGCCGCGTGACCGGCACGCCGTCAAGCGTTGTGATCTGATCCGCGGCCAGCCTTCTGGCCTGATGGACGACCACGGGTCCCGTGCGTTTCCTTGTGGCGTTGCGGATTCGTGTGACGTGAACGGGGAGCAATTGTTGCCCTGGGACCCCCCACATCCTGGCCGCGGTGTGGTGACTGATGACTGCACCACCGCTCGCGTCGAGAACCGAGATCATGAGCTGCTGGTGATCGGACCTTGGTGATCCTTTCAATCGATGCAACCCTGGCTCGACCGTTTCCCAGCGACGAGAACGCAGCTCGTGTCGAGCTGCGGACTCGCTGGGTGCAAGTGCGTTCACCTGCCGTCGCTCAATCACGCCATGTTGGTCGCGCGTCAACGACTCGAGATCTTCCTTCCAGTCATTTCTTGATCCCACACCACTTCGCTTTCCCTCATCCGCTGCGGCCAACTGGTGTCGTGGAACGTCGCCTGAGCGACGTGTCGCACCACCAGTTGGGATGTGGGGGGAAGGTGGGGAGGGGGCTAGAAGCCGAAGGTGGCGTTGACCTCGGCCATGCCAGGGTCGGCGCCGAGGTCGTCCCGATGCGTGATCAGCGCAAGCTTGGTCCGACGACGCAGGAAGTCATCGGGCCGCACGATCATCTCGCGCTCGGCCATCACTGGGAGCTCGGCACGCAAGATGTCGCTGTTGGCCAGTACCGGTTCGGCCAATGCCGGATCCTCGATGATCAGATCGAGCACCCGGTGTTCGGCCCGGCCGTGGCGCCGCCAGAT
>CAZYLX010000026.1:0-12956 GCA_964648595.1 uncultured Acidimicrobiaceae bacterium | reverse complement strand
TATCGATCGGATGAAGATCCACGGTTGCCGAGAACGCCTCGACCGCCAGCGACATGGTCCGTCCGCCATACCCGTCGGATGGGTTACCCAGGATCCCGACTCTGGCCGGCGCGACAGAAGTGATCATCAGGCGAGATTCTTACCCATTCAACGAACCGGGGGCTGAGAAGACTGAAACTGAGGGTCACGTGTACGCCTTCGGCGTACCTGGAGTTGCTCGCTGACGCTCACGTGTACGCCTTCGGCGTACCTGGAGTTGCTCGCTGGCGCTCACGTGTACGCCTTCGGCGTACCTGGAGTTGTTCGCTGACGCTCACAACATCCCGTGGTTTGTAAGAGCAGCGGTCAGCTGAAGGAGGCTTCGTCGGGGATCGGGACGCCGGGCTTGTAGAAGAGGAAGAGGTCTTCGATGATCTCTTTCAAACCCTCGCTCGTCGCACCGGAATGCAGCGTGACCGTGATGGTCTGCGCATACACGTGGACCTTGTCGACCTTGCCAGAAGCGAGGAGCAGGCGGGCGATTACATCCGGCGGCCGGTTGTCGATGATCTCGTCGCCCGCGTGATACCGCTCATGACCCATGCCGGTGAACGACCGGTTGGTCTCGAAACGAACCACCCCGTGGTTGGCCGATGGCTTTTCGATGACGCTGACTGGTTCACCCATAACGGGAGCGAGCGTAGCCGCGAGTACGCACGACCATCACGCTGAGTCCGACAACAATCACCGCGAGAACGGTGTGCACCGCCTTGAATGCCAGCTCCCAATCACCGATGAGGATCTGTCCGCCTCGAACGACCCACCACACCGAGCCAACGACGGCCAGACCGAGGCCGAGCGTCGCAACCCAACCGACGATGCCGACCGACGGGCCACCACCGGTCGCTCCGCCACCACTCGCTCCGCCACCACTCGTTTTGCGGTCGACCAGGACGCCGCCAACCAACATGACAGCAACAGCGACAAATCCGACGGCGACTCCCAACCGCCACGTTCGAGCGAATCCGACGAGGTCGTCATCGCCGAGCACATTGCCGATCCTCTGGAACCAAACAAAGAACGTCCAACCGCCCAGTGCAAGCAGCCATTGGACATGCGAGGGTCGTCGAGACATCACGGTTCGCCAACGATCGCCTCGACATCAACGCCACAACTCTCGAGCTGTTCGAGGAACCGTTCGCTGTCGGATTCGGTCACATCTCCTCCAGCGGTGAACGATGCGATGAAGCTCATGCCGAGGCCATCGATGATGCATGTCGACTGTTCGCCCGTGAGACCAAAGGCATCTGCAAGCTGGAGCGCCACCAACCCTTCGAGCTCGTCATCCCGTCCATCGACACCATCGTCGAGCACGTCGATCTCTGTCGGGCTCAGGACCAGTGGGGCCAACGGGTCGTCGGCGAACCCGGAGAACGGGTCGCCATCGCGACGACAAGCCGTGGCCAAGAATTCGTCGATGGCATTGGATGCCTCATCGCTGGTGGAGGTATCGAGTTGCTCCTCGGTCAGCGCGGTGACGTCATACGCAGCAGCTGCGAGGCTCTGGTCGAGTTCCACGAACGCATCGCGAACGATCGCCACATCGGCTGCGATGGTCGGGGGAGCATCCTCGGCCAAGGCCGTGATCCGCTCGACCGACCCAGCGAAAAACGCCTCGGTCTCCTCGGGAACGAATACTGCGATACCGAGCCCACCCTGATACTCGACGAAGTCGCGGGCGTCGATGCAAAAGGCAGCCTCGGGATCGGCCTCATCTCCGCATGCCACGATTCCGACCATCGCCAGTGCAATGACAAGGATCCGAAGAAGAGCAGAGCGGTCACGAATCGAGCCGGCCCAGTAGGCAAGTACACGCACTCGGGGACTGTAGGGCTCTCGCCCAGCGAACGAGCCGCGGCAACGGCAGCGAGGACGGCTGGGTGGTGTGGAAGACGGTGAGCTCGGTTGGTCAGCTAGAGCAGGATCCCTTGGCCCGGCACCTCGGTCCGGGCTGCAGCAGGAACAACCCTGCGAACACCAGTCCATGCCATGTTGTCCATGAAGGCCCACGACCGGCGATGAATCGACGTCGGTCCGTATGCCTGGATCGCCATCTGGTGGCGAGGGCACGGGTAGCCCTTGTTCGTGTCGAAGTCGAAGCCCGGAAACGACTCGGCATCAGCCCGCATCATTCGGTCACGGGTGACCTTGGCGATGATCGAAGCAGCGGCAACAGACAGGCACTTTGCATCTGCCTTCACCAGCTTGCGGGTGTTGGGATGTCCAACGAAGTCCCACTTGCCATCGAGAATCACGGCATCGACATGCACGCCGAGGCCATCAATTGCCCGTTTCGCCGCGAGCTTCTGAGCAGCCGACATGCCCAGGCGATCACACTCCTCTGGGGTGGCATGACCGACTCCGTAGGCTTCGACCCAATCGACCACACGGTCGAACATCGCCTCCCGTTCGGCTTCGGTGAGCATCTTCGAATCTCGGATCTTGTTGACCCGCCGATCCTTGGGAACCACCGCAGCGACGAGCGTGAGCGGCCCGGCCCAGGCGCCGCGACCCACCTCGTCGATGCCGACAACAACTTCGGCTCCTGCGTTCCAGAAGAGCCGCTCCTCGTCGAGGCTCGGCGGTCGACGGCGCAGCGCCTTCCTCAGCTTGGGAACCGTCGCTGCTGCCACGAGGAGAAATCTAGCGAACCGGCTCGGGCCCCGTGTAGCGAGCGCTGGGTCGCAGAATCTTGTTGTTTTCCGCCTGCTCGAGAATGTGGGCCGACCAACCGATCGCTCGACTGACCGTGAAGGTCGGCGTGAACAACTCGGGCGCGAGCCCGGCCAGGTGCAATGCGACGCCGGCATAGAACTCCACGTTGGTGACGATCACGGCGTCCGGCTTCCATCGTCGGAGGACTCCAAGTGTCCGCTCTTCAATCTCGAGCGCTCGCTCGACCACGTCAACGCCTCCAACCGCCGGCGCCAGCTCAACAACGAGGTCGCGCAGGAGCAGCGACCGAGGATCATCGGCTCGGTAGACGGCATGTCCGAACCCCATGATCTTCTCCCCCCGTTCCAGCCGGCCGAGCACCCACGCTTCGGTTTCCGAGGGAGCACCGATCGAGCTGATCATGTCGAGGGCCCGCCCCGGCGCGCCTCCATGCAATGGGCCGGACAAGGCGGCAACACCAGCACTCATCGCGCCAGCAACATCGGCGCCGGTGCTGGTGACGACCCGTGCCGCGAACGTCGACGCATTGAATCCGTGGTCGATCGTCGCCAGGAGGTAGGTCTCGATGAGCCGAACCTGCTCCGGGCTTGGTTCGTTCCCCGTTGCCATGTGCAGCCAATCCGCGGCATGACCTCGGGTGGAGTCCGGCGCCGTTACTGCCCTTCCGAGCCGGCGAGCGTGCAGGTTTGCCAGCAAGGTCGGCATGGCGGCAGCAAGGGCAATGACGTCAGCTCGTCGTTGCTCCGGCGGCTGGTCGAGCGTCGGAGTGGCGTGGTCGAGCACCATCGGCAACGCGGCGAGAAGGCCAGAGTGGTGATCCGCGGTTGACCGAGCGATGGCGTCGAGCACAGTCGCCGGGATGCGATCGAACGCTCGTGCCGCCCTGACCGCTCCGGCGAACATCAGCGACGCCTCAGCCGACGACTCGAGGAACTCGCCGTCAATCAGGAGCTGCCAGACCTGTTCCAACGAGGCGGAGCGGGCCAGATCGATCGCGTTGAACTGGCGGTAGTGATAGAAGCCCTCGGCCCCTCGGACTTCGCCGATCTCGGTGTCGGCAACGATCACTCCCTTCAAGCCAGGAGGAGCAAGGATCTTGCCGTCGACAGCAGCTGTAGTCATGTCATCGATCGTGCGCTCGGATCGCGCATTGATCAACGTTGATCGAATCAATGTTGACGCTGGCAATGCACGTCGACATGCTCGTCGTGTGGCCCAACACCTGACCGCTGTGGAAGCAGCTGCTCGCCTCGGCATCAAGCGCGAAAGCCTCTATGCGTACGTGAGCCGAGGCATGCTCGACCGGACCCTGTCACTCGACGGACGGTCGAGCCTCTTCGATGCCGACCAGATCGACCGACTCCGACGCTCACGTCGACGCCCGGCCAGCGGTGAACTCCGCACGGTCATCACGACCAGCATCACCGAGCTCGATGAAAGCGGACACCGCTACCGAGGAATCGCGATCCAAGACCTGACTGATGCGTCATTCGAAGACGTCGCAGACCAGATCTGGCAGCAGTCCGGGACGTGGGTTCTCGACCCCGCTCTGGCCAAGACCGTCCAGTCCGTGATGCGGTCACTGCCTCCAGACATTCCCGTCATCGACCGGCATCGCATCACCATTGCTCTTGCATCCGGCGCAGATCCGATGCGGCACAATCCGTCTCCGGCCGCCCACGCACAGGCCGGGCGCTCGATGATCGGGGCGATCGTTCAGTCGCTCGGCGACGGTGCGCCCGATGACAATCTGGCGGGCGGGAGCGTGGCCGCTCGGGTGTTCCGCGCCGTCAGCGGGCACGACCCGAAGCAAACCACCGTCACACCGGAGCACCGGGCGAGCCGGGAGCAAGCCGTGAACCTCGCGCTTGTGCTGCTCGCCGACCACGGGCTCGCTGCGTCAACGTTCAGCGCCCGTATCGCCGCGTCGGTGCGAGCCGACCCGTACTCCGTCGTCGCTGCCGGGATGGGGCCGGTCGGGGGCCTGCTGCACGGAGCAGCCAGCCTCGGCGTTCACCGGATCTTCGAAGAAGCAGCGCGGATCGGCGTCGAAGCCGCTCTCGGACAACAGTTGGCCGAGGGTGGGCGACATCCTGGGGTCGGCCACACGATCTACAAGACAACGGATCCACGGGAAGTGTTGCTGACTGAGGCTCTGCAGAAGGCGTGGGCCGATGATCCTCGACGGGAGCTCATTGTCGGCATGAGGTCTGCCCTTCGAGATCGCATCGACCTGGTCACAAACGTCGACTTTGCGTTGGGAGCGCTGACCTTCCTCATGCGGGCGGACGAATCCTCCGGCGAGGCCCTGTTCGCGTTGGCCAGGATCGTCGGCTGGGTCGCTCACGGCATCGAGGAACTCGGCGAGCGGCCAATCCGCTTCCGGCCGACGGCCCGCTTCATCCCTTCGGTTGCCCCTGACACGTTCGCCACCTTCAGCGACCCGAGCTGAAAACCGGGTGTACGCCTTCGGCGTACCTTGGTCGGGAACCGGGGGCTGAGGAGCGCGAAACTGAAGGTGAGGAACCCGGGGTTTGGCTTCTGCGTAGCTGGAGTTGTTCGCTGGCGCTCACAACAACCCGATTGCTCAGCAGTCTCCTAGGCGAAGCTGTCGCCTTCTGATGGTGGGGCGATCAGGCCTTCGGGTGTTCCAGCCAGCAGCGCGTCGCCTTGCTTTTCCGTTGTCGACCAGTCCGGATCCAGACCAGGGCAGCGAATCTCGATCGGTGCTGCTCCTGATTCATCGTCGGTCTCGAGGTCCCACAGCAAGGCCGGCCGGGCGCCATGCCAGCGGATGGCGAACGAGATGCGCCCATGGGTGGTCGCCGCATTGTGGACCTCGACCTCGCCACCCATCCACGCGCCAGGGAAGGTCGGCAGCAGGGCAAGGTGACGGGGATCTCCGCCGATCAAGAGATTGCGCGCTCCGAGCCAGAACTCGGCGGCCCGCACCACGTCGTCGCCACCCCAACTCCCGGCGGGGCTCGCCTGTTCGGCCAGCTTCGTCAAATCCTCGATCGTGCGGGGCACACCAGCCAGGGCATTCGGGTCGCCAATTCGAGGCAGGAGCTCCTCGGCAACATTTCGCTGCCCCGCAGCAATCAACAAGCGGCCGAGACCCATCAGTGCTTCATTGATGTCACCGACCGTGCCCTTCTTCTCGACCAGATAGGTCAGCTGGGCAACCGGCTCGAGCAGCGCCTCGGCCACCGCCAGGTCATCGACCAGCCGAGCGGCGCGTCCGACCCCGGAGATGATGGCTGCTGCATCAGCCGGATCGCCGGGCAGCTTGGTCGGGAATGTCCCTGCCAGGGCTCCGAGCGACCCCATGATCTCGCCAACGGCGCCGCTCAGCGCCAACGCCTCGAGCAGGCGACCTGCGCCGCGTTCGAGTTGAGAAACACGCACCGGCAACCCGGGTGTTTCAGCCAACAGGCGAGCACGCGCTGCCATGGCCTGCTGGGAGATTCCGGGATCAGGGAACGAGAACCGCCCGCCCTTTTCGATGACCGCAGACCAGCCGCGAGCAACCGCGTCGGCATCAGGGACCGGGCCCATTCGTACGGGTGCCGCTGGGTGAGGCACGACAAACCGCATCGTCGCACCATGAGCCAGCGGGTAGACAACTGCGCCGGTCGCCTGGTCTCCCGACGATTCGCACTCACCGTTCAGAACATTGCCGGCAACCAGGCGGCCGACCACATCCATTCCCGCAGATGCCTGACGCTCGATGGGGGGCCTCGGCATGATGAGCGCCGCTCGTCCATCAACAACGATGCGTTCGTCGGAGATCTTGATTTCTGCTGGCTTCGTCACGCCGGCGAGGTCGTAGGGCCGGAGGGCAACGGCCAGAGCGACCGGAACCGGTGATGCATTCTCGATCTCGATGACCATGGCATCGCCACCTGGGGCGTTCACCGAATAGACCCGCTGGATCGCGTCGCCGGACGGAATCCGCACCGACGTTTCGAGAACTGCGCCGGCACCGATCCGGCGCTGACGCACCGACGGTTCCTTGGCCGGGAGATACCAACGATCGTCGGCCCGCACGAGCCAGTCGATCGACCATGGAGTCTGGAACGGTTGTACCAGACCGCCGGCGTCAACGCGAGCCGGCTCTTGTGAATCAAGTGTTGCGACGAAGGTGAACCCAGCGTCGGAGGGACGCTCGACCGAGCGGGGTCCAAGGGACAAACCGTCAGGCATTCCTGCAATCTATTGCCCTTGGGATTGGTTCCGACGAAGTCGATTGCAGGCGAACGCACAAGCGTGGTCGGGAGCCCAGCTACTCATGGCCGAGGGCTCCTCGCACAAGTGACCCGAACGCCCGCGTCGTCTTCTCCCCTTCCCAGCAGACGCGGTACACAACGTTGGCGATCGGCATCTCGACGTCGTGCACCGCGGCCAGCTCCATGACCACCTTCGCGGCCTTGATGCCTTCTGCGACCTGATCCATCTCGGTGCGGATCTCGTCGATCGTCTTGCCCTGGCCCAGCTGGCGGCCGACGTGTGAGTTCCGACTCTGGGGGCTGACACAGGTCGCAACAAGGTCGCCCATTCCGGCGAGACCAGCAAGGGTGAGAGGTTCACCACCCAGTTTGGTACCGAGCGCAATCAGCTCGGCCAAACCCCTCGTGATCAGGGTCGCCCGAGCGTTGTCTCCCAACTCGCCACCCTCGACGACTCCTGCAGCGACCGCGTAGACGTTCTTCAAGGCGCCACCGAGCTCGCAGCCGATCACGTCGTGATGTGTGAACACTCGGAAGTTGCCCGTGGTGAACACCGATTGAAGGCGCTCGGCGATGTGGAGCTCGGTCAAAGCGATCACGGCACCGGCGGGGTTGCCGGCGAGGATCTCCTTTGCGAGGTTCGGCCCAGTGAGGACTCCAACCGGCCGGCTCGGCAGTTCTTGTTCGATGATCTGGGTCATCCGAAGATGGGAGTCCTGCTCGAATCCCTTGGCCAGGCTCACGACCGGCACCCACGGTCGAAGGTGCGGAGCGGCCAGCCGAGCCGTTTCGCGGAAAGCGCCCGTCGGCACACCCATGATCAACAGATCGGTATCGGCTACGGCATGAGCGAAGTCAGATGTCGCGGTCAACGAAGGATGCAACGCATGACCGGCCAGGTACTTCGTGTTCTCGTGCCGCTCGTTGATGTCGGCCACCGTCGCTTCATCGCGAGCCCACAGCACGGTCTGTGTGTTGTGGGCGCATAGGTGGGCCACCGTTGTGCCCCACGAGCCACCTCCGAGCACGGTTACCCGAATCGGCGACTCGGTTCGATCCAATTCACTGGTCATTGAGCAAGGGTGCCACATGGAAACGCTCCTGACCTGCCCGATGGTTACGCTGCCTCTGTGCCCGGCGCCGTCCTCATTCCGATCAAGTCATTCGACTTGGCAAAGGGCCGGCTCGCCGCCTCGGTCGACCCCGCGGAACGCTCTGTCTTGGCGAAGGAGATGGCAGCGACGGTCATACGCGCCGCAGGCACACTTCCGGTCTGGGTGGTGTGTGGCGACCACGCCGTCGCCGACTTTGCGCGCGCCAACGGAGCCGATGTGATCTGGCGCAAGCCGAACGGCCTCAACAGCGCCATCGCCGACGGAACCGCCGACCTGGAGGCAAGGGGCGTCGATCGGGCGATCATCGCTCACGCCGACCTTCCGCTGGCGACCGATCTGACGTTCCTCGACATCGACACTGGTTCAGATCTCGTGATGCTGGTACCGGACCGCCGTGATGACGGCTCGAATGTTCTGTCGATCCCGTTGGGGCGAGGGTTCACGTTTCACTACGGGCCGGGCTCGGCTGCCGCCCATCGCAAGGAGGCCGAACGACGGTCCCTTCCCATCCGCATCGTCAACGACGAACGCCTGTGCTGGGACATCGACATTCCCGACGACCT
Source organism: uncultured Acidimicrobiaceae bacterium (assembly GCA_964648595.1). Classification (GTDB taxonomy): domain Bacteria; phylum Actinomycetota; class Acidimicrobiia; order Acidimicrobiales; family SZUA-35; genus SZUA-35. Next base: position 4,334 of record CAZYLX010000026.1, on the reverse strand, counting down.
GGCATCGCTGCCGAGCCATCTGATGCTCGGCGCCAGCCCGCAATTCGACAGCCCGCAATTCGACAGCCCGCAATTCGACAGCCCGCAATTCGACAGCACAGAGGATCCGACGTGACTGCTGCCCAGAACCCACTCACCGCTGCACCCCTCACCATCGACGTCGCCAGCCGCGATCTGCCGACGCCCGAGCGAGCACTGGCCATCGGCGCCCACCCCGACGACGTCGATTTCGGATGCGGGGGAACGCTGGCCAAGTGGGCGGCCGACGGTTGCGAGGTCAGTGCGCTGGTCTGCACCGACGGCTCGAAAGGAACGTGGGACCCGAACGCCGACACGGCCAAGCTTGTCGCCACCCGTCAGGTCGAACAACGCGCCGCTGCCTCCGCTCTCGGAGCAACCGGTGAGGTCGTGTTCCTGGGCTGGTCCGATGGGGAACTCGAGGCCTCGCTCCGTCAGCGTTGGGAGGTGGCGTATTGGATTCGCAAACTACGACCGACTGTCGTGCTGGGCCACGATCCGTGGAAGCGGTATCGGCTGCACCCTGACCATCGAAACGCCGGATGGCTGGCATGCGACGGCATCGTGGCGGCCCGCGATCCCAAGTTCTTCGCCGAGCAAGAACTCCCTCACCACCGCCCAGACTCCCTTCTGCTCTGGGAGGCCGACGAACCGGATCATGTCGAAGACGTCACCGGCTACTTCGACAAGAAGTACGACGCTCTGCTGGCCCATGCCAGCCAATTCGAGTCGACGATGAAGGCCAAGGATTCCGACCAGCTGAGCGCGTTCCGCGATCGAGTCAAAGGCAAGCTCACCACGGCTGGTTCTGCCACCGGTGTCGAGATGGCCGAGGTCTTCAAACTCATCGACGATCTGTGATGCCAACGGGCGCGATCTGACATCGATGCGGATTGCCGGAGCCGACGGTTGCCCTGGTGGCTGGGCGGTCGTCACTGCCAGCCTGGTCAACGGAGGCATCCTTGATCTCCAAGGGCACCGAGTCGTCGACCTCACGACCTCCATCGGACAGATCCGTAGCGGAGAGCTCGCGGCCTTGGCGATCGACATGCCAATCGGTTTGCTCGACGTGCACCCTCGAACCGCCGACGTCGAGGCACGAAGACTTCTCGGGGCCAGGCGATCCTCGGTGTTTCCGACACCGCTGAGAACGACGCTGCCGGCAACCGGCTACGCAGACGCCTGCGAACGATCTCGAGCGATGTGTGGCAAAGCACTCTCCAAGCAGGCATGGAACTTGATGCCGAAGATCCGGGAGCTCGATAGCACCATCACTGCCGGTGATCAGCCTCGTGTCGCCGAAGCGCACCCCGAATGTTCGTTCCTTCGAATGCACGACGATGAGCCACTGACCCACCCAAAGTCCACGAGTGAGGGGCGGGCACTCAGAGCTGAACTCCTCGCGAACAGCGGGTGGTTCGACACGCACACGAGAAAAAGGCCGAGTGAGCTCACCGCTCTCATCGGCTCCGGGGTTGCCCCGGTGATCGACATGCTCGACGCCTTGGCCCTTGTTGTCACGGCCCAGCACATCGCTGTCGGCACCGAACGAAGACTCGGCGATCAGGTCGACCACCTCGGCAGGCGAGCCGAGATTGTCTTCTGAGGCTGATCAACGGGCCCGGATGAACACGTGACTTCAGGCGCCGCGGATCGGCAAGCCCGCTTGACGGTACGACGCGTCGATCAGCTCCATGTTCGCGACCGCGTCAACACCCCCGGTCGGCGCTGGAACCCCATCGACAACAGCAGCCCGGAATCCTTCGAGCTGGTGGTGGTACGTGGTCTTTCCCTCGATGGTCTCGCTCACGGGGGAACCTCCGCCGGGGGTGAAGACCAACTCGTGACCCTGGTGGGGCGCGATCGGATTCTCGACCCGCAGGACACCGCCGTCGCCCTGCACCTCGAGGTAGGCGCTGAGCCCGCAGCCGGGGTGCATCGCCGTGTAGAGATGAGCAGTCGCACCGCCGGCGAAACGAAGATCGATGTCGGTCGTGATGTCGGCGTTCGGACGACCCTCGACCATCGAAGCAGCGGTCACCGTCGGCTCACCGAGTCCCCGGGAATTCCCAACGAACCGGATCCAATGAGCGGGATAACAGCCCAGATCCATCAGCGCACCACCGCCGAGCTCGTAGCTCTGACGAACGTCGTCGGTCGGTGGGATTTCGACACTGAACCCGGCGTCGACATGGCGAATATCGCCAACATCGCTCAGTCGTTCGGCGATACGAGACGCCAACGGATGGAAGCGCCAGTGAAAGGCCTCGACCAGAACGAGGCCAGCAGCCTCGGCCGAGTCCACCATCTCCTGCGCCAACATCGCGTTGGAAGCGAACGGCTTCTCGCACAGCACATGCTTGCCGGCAGCGATGGCCTCGAGGGTCCATTCATGGTGCAGATTGATGGGCAGCGGATTGTAGATCGCGTCGACATCGCTCGCGAGAACGTCTTCGTAGGTGGCAACCACGTCTGCAATCTGGAACTCGTCAGCCTGGGCTCGAGCTCGGGACTGGTCACGAGCCGCAATGGTGGTGACGGAAACTCCGGGCGTGTCGAGCGCAGGCTGCAGGAGCGCCCGACCCGAGATCTTCGCCGCACCAAGCACACCAATCGTCAGATCTGTCGTCATTCGGCCACGCTACCGTCGACGCATGATCCACTCCGCCGGCATCGTCGTCTGGCGAAAGCGGACCGAGGTCGAGATTCTTCTTGTCCACCCCGGCGGCCCGTTCTGGGCAAACAAGCACGACCACGCGTGGTCGATTCCGAAGGGTGAGTTCGATCCCGCCGACGAGTCGGCGTTCGATGCCGCCTCCCGCGAATACGAAGAGGAACTGGGCTCACCACCACCAAAGGTTCCCTCTGTCGCGCTGCCATCATTCCGAGCCGGGAAAAAGACGCTGCACACCTGGCTACTCGAAGGCGAGTTCGACACAGCGACGATCACCCCCGAGGATCTGCACCGGAGCATGGTCGAGATGACCTGGCCCCCACGCTCCAACCAGACCGTTTCGTTCCCGGAAGTCGATCGCGCCCAATGGGCGACGCTCGCGACGTCAGTTGTGATGCTGCACAAGGGCCAAGTGAACATTGTCGAACTCGTTCGAGATGGTCTGAACCCGACGGCCGACCCCTGAAGCCCGTCGCTCGAGACCGATGAGATCCACCGGCGACGCTCTTTGTGCGCCTAGTTTGGCCGCTGTTCATCTCTCTGGTCCTCGGAGTCTCGCTGTGTCCCAGCCGTTCGTCTATGGGTTCGATCTCTGCACAGACACCGCCGGCGCAGCCATCGACCCGGCCACGAATCGGATCACAAAGATCGGGCTGAGCACACCGGCGGGAGAAGAGGTCTACGACGGCGAGGAAGCCGAAATACTTCACCTCGTCGACCACCGGTTGGCGGTGCTGCCGCCCGGCGTCCTTGTCACCTGGCAGGGATCGATCCTCGACCTTCCCCTGTTCGCGGCGCGAGCCGAGTACGCCGGCCTCGAAAGCGGCCTGCGACTTCGCCCCGATCACCGGCCAGCTCCCGCCAGCGTGCTTCTCACCATCAATCATCCCTGGTGCAGCGACTGGTACAGCCATCGTCACCTCGAGCTCCGGCGTGTCTACGACGCAGCGAATCGTTGGTGGAACCCGATGCGAAACAAGCTCGATCCGGAATCGTTGATTCCGCCGCCAGATGCCCTGGTCCAACGGGATCCGTCCCGCGATGCACGGTTGGCTCGAGTCTTGGCTGAACGTCGGTGGGCGCAGGCCCGGAAGTATCTCGACCGGATGCCCGAACGTGCCAGTTGGGCCCCACCAGTCGAAACGAACGACACGATCGACGAACACGCGGCCGGTCGCTGACACGAAACCGCAACGCGGATCGACACATCCGCAATGCCGCATCCACCAGCTGGCCTCACTAGCCTTCCGCTCGATGCTTTTGGAACTTGGGCCGGTGGCCGCCGGAGATGTGCAGGACTGGGCCCGATTCGCGCGTCGTATGGTCTGCGGACTCCGGGTCGATCCGGCCGACCTCGCTGGAGTGGCGACACCGGACTTTCTCGATCGTTGCACCTTGCTCATCGATCGCTGGGAGAGCGACGCAGCATTCGGTGCCCCACAATTCCGCTGGTCGGAGCCGGTCGACGCCGAGCTCGCCGAATACCTGCTCCACGGCGTCGATCGATGCCTGCGCTCGCCGACGTTGGTCGAACGAGCAACGGCGTCAGAACTCGTTGCCAACGAGCCATTCATGATGCACGTGGTGCAGTCGCTTGTAGATGGCCTCAGCACCGAGGGCCGATGCTCAGAGCACCTGTGCG
>CAZYLX010000025.1:0-13064 GCA_964648595.1 uncultured Acidimicrobiaceae bacterium | reverse complement strand
CGGACTCGAACGTCGCGACCCACATGGCCAACCCCACCAGCACATAGGCCGGCATCCACCACACTCCGAGCTGGCGCAGGATGATCAGTCCGGCGAGACACCCTGCAGCGGCGATCAAGGCGGTCGTGTTGAGCGACGCCGTGTAGAACACGGCGATGACGACGATGGCCCCGAGGTCGTCGACGATCGCCAGTGTCAAGAGCAGCATTTTGAGGCGGCTCGGTACTCGGTTGCCGAGCAGCGTCAGCACACCAACGGCGAAGGCAATGTCCGTCGCCATCGGGACACCCCATCCGCCGCGAAACGCCGAACCGCTGAATGCCAGGTAGAGGCCGGCGGGCACCACCATGCCGCCGATGGCAGCGATGCCGGGAAGGGCGGCGGTTCGGGGATCACGGAGATCTCCGACGGCCAATTCTCGCTTTATTTCGAGCCCGGCGACGAAGAAGAAGATGGTCATCAGACCGTCGTTGATCCAGTGGGTCAATGATTCGTCGAGTTCGATCGGACCGAACGACACCTTGAGATGCGTGTGCCAGAAGTGGTCGACGGATTCCGCAACCGGCAGATTGGCCAATACGAGGGCGACGACGGCACCGGCGATCAGCGCGATCCCCGACATGTTTTCGAGATGGATGATTCGCTCGACCGGTGCCCGCAGGTGGTCGATCGGTTTCTCTTTCGGCCGTGTGTGCTGGTCGCTCATTGCTGACACTCCGTTGTCGCTCCTCCAACCGCGAGCACCGCGGCAGCTCTCGAGGTTCGAATGTGAGTGTCGACGTTCTTGTCCGACGCATTAGGCCGCCGTCGACGTGCCGGGGACCACACCGGTGTGAGCATGTCCGTTGCGTATGCGCGACCTCATGGCTCGTCGATGCGGGCCGAAACTGACCTCGTGATCGATGGAGTTCCCGCTCGCGTGCGCGAGATCGAGCAACGCTTCGCTGCCCTACAGGGCGCGACCGCGCCATCGGAGACCTCCGGTCAGCGGCTGGGGTTTGGTATGGCGCTCGAGAAGGAACGTGCGGGTACAGCGCCAACGAGTGGCTCTCTTTCCACCTCGAGTCTTGGAGTCGTTCCGGATCGATCGTTGACACCTGCGGTTCAGAAGAGCCCGGGCGCCTACGGACCGCTCACACCACCTTCGGAACTCGTGCAGTACGGAAATGGAACGGTGCCGTCATCGGCGCTCGCCCCTGTGGCTGATACCGGGCACCGTCTTTGGGCGCCGGCCGCGAACGGCTTGTCGGCGATGATTCGAGAGGCGGAGGCCGAGGGCATTGCCGTCGGGATCACCGACAGTTATCGACCGGTCGAAGTGCAGGAGCGCCTGGCCCGCGAGAAGGGGCTGTACCACCAGGGTGGCCTCGCCGCTGTGCCCGGAACCTCGAATCATGGTTGGGGCGTCGCCACCGATCTGGACCTGGATGGACCAGCGCTCGAGTGGATGCGAACGAACGCGTGGCGATACGGCTTCGTCGAAGACGTGCCACGTGAACCGTGGCATTGGACGTACCGTCCGGCTGGTTGAGTCGAGCCGTCCGGCGTGGCCGGTTTCGGACCGATTGTCTCAGTCTCGGGTTGGCCTTGGGGGACGGGGCAATCCGGTGGGCCGAGCTGGCCCTCCCTTTGATGCCTCCTCGTTCGCGGCCTTGATCTCCGCTGCGACTTCGTCTCGGTGGACGGTGACGCTCCGGGGAGCCTTGATTCCAAGTCGCACCTGATCGCCCCGAACCTCGATCACCGTCACGACGATGTCGTTGCTGATGATGATGCTCTGGTTCGGTCGTCGACTCAGGACCAACATCAGCCGGCCACCAGTGGTTGACGAGTGCTGTACTCCGAGTTGTTCAGGACGACCTGCCTGGCTTCGAGCGTGCTGGAGTTGAGGATGATCGGGCCGAGGAGATTGGCCGTGATGTCGGTCAGTTCCTCCCCTTCGTGGTGGGTCGTGAGGAGCAGGAAAACCTCGGAATCGACCGGGTCATGCAGCTTGATCTGCTCTTGCACGTCATCCGGGACGTCCAATTCGTACTCGGGGAAGAAGTCCCACGGGCGAATGCACAGAAAGGCGACGTCATCGAGCTCGACGGATTGAATCCAGAAGTAGTCCTCGTCTTCCTCGATCTCGACGAGCACATAGTGTTGACCCTCGGGGAACCCGAGCAAGCCGGGGCCGAAATCGATCGCTCGATCGTCGGGAACGTCGAGTGTGCCGAACCTTGTGGATGTGACGATCACGCTCGACACCCTATCTCTCGAGTCTGGGTGACTCGGGTTCTTCATTGGCGCTCACAGGGGTCACGAGACCGTCCCGATGGGGAGCTCGGACATCGCTGGCGACGTGTCGGCGGCTGGAGAGTCTTCCTCGTCTTGAACAGACGCTGCTGACCGACTGGCCTTGTCATAGAGAACTCCGAGAAGGAGGGCGCCGGCCACTGAGGCGAGCACCACCCCGACGAAATGGGCGATGGCGATTTCGAACTGCTCGCTGCCGGTGGCAGCACCGATCAGTGACGATCGGCCGACGAACAGTCCGATCACCAGACCGAGCCCGGTGCGACCGGCCTCCGAATTGCCAGGAGTGGCGGTCTGCACCAGTTCGACGCGCCGATTGTTCGGACCAGGGTCAGCCATGGCGGGCAAACTCCTTCAGGGCAAACACGAGGCCGCCGTCGACCTCATGGCCGTCGACGGTCGCCAGTGGCACCCGGCGATCGATGAGCGAGAGGACGTACTCCGGGGTGGCTCGGAAGGTGAGATCGATGACGACGTTGCCTCCCAGCCGTTGCATGAGGGCGAAGATGCGCTTGGGCGAGAGCTCGTCGTCGATCGCCAGATGGAGTACACGGGAGCCTGCAGCTCGGACTCGTTCGACCATGTTCGTCGCGTCCGAACCGAGGTCGGCATCGATGATCACGATGCCCGAGCGATCGGCCTGCTCCCAGAATCGGAGTCGATCACCGAGCTCGGTCATCGTGTCGATCATCTGCCACGCCGGCATGTCGAGGTCGTGGGGAGCCGGTGAGATCGCGGCCAGCGCTGGACGTTGTTCGGTTGTTGTGGTCTCGAGTCGCCGGGCGACCGACAACGCCGAGGCGCGGTTGCCGAGAACGACGACTATCTGACTCTCGAGATCGAGTGCGCCGACGGACGTTCCGAGCTGGTCCACCCGGTCCCAGAACTCGTCGGGACTCGTTGACCGGATCGAGATGTCCGGCTGCTGGAGCTCGCTCGTCAGGACATCGCCGAAGCGTCGTGCGGTTGGAGGGGCGTGCTGATGGCGGTCAGTCACGGGCTGACTCAGGCCAATTCGGTCTTGGATGCTGATGGTGTCGACCCGGTCGAGCAGGGCCGTCGAGGCGCGATCCCCGCGGCCGGTTTCAGCTCGCGCGAGCTCCGGAGCGCCGAGAGGTCTCGCCGTCGGTGTGCGAATGTCGAGTGTGTCGCCGTCGACGTTCCGCTGCCCCGCGATTGCCTCGTAGATGTTGTTCTCTTCGCCGTTTCGAGACGGCTGTCCGTTCCCGACGAGTCCGAGGTTCGGTGTGCCATGTGGGGCGATCACATCGAGGTGCAGCGTTGCGTGCCCGCTGGGCCCGTCGAGCTCGATCATCGGCTCGGGAGCGGTGGCGATGACCTCGAACTCTTCGCTCTTGAAGAAGCCGGCAACGCCGCCGGTTCGCACCTTGCTGGCCCCGAGAATCGTTGCCTCTGCCCCCAGCTCCTCTCGGACCTGTTCGAGCAGGGTGCTGAGTTCACGGCCGGTGAAGCGATGGGGTGTTGTCATTGATCATCATCCTGTTTGTGGGGACTTCGACGAAGCCTTGTGTTTCGACACGGACCTGGGAGCCCAGTTCTTCCATGGAGAGCACGGGCGAGGGAATCTCTGTGAGTGCGAGGAGGCGACGGAGCGGGCTGCGGAGCAGTCTCGATGTGAGAATCACCGGCGCCAAGCCCCGTTGTTCGACTTGATTGACCTTGGCTCGGAACGCAGCGATCACGTCTTGCAGATCGTGGGGTTCGAGTTGGAAGTCGGTGCCGTTGATCCCATCACGCAAGCTGGTCATGAGGCGGTGCTCGAGCACCGGGTCAATCGTGATGACTGGCAACATGCCGTCTGGCGTTGCGTTGCCGGCGGAGATCGATGGGCCAAGAGCGGTTCTCACCGACTCGGTCAGATCGCGTACGTTCCTGGTGATCCGGGCTCGTTCGCTGACAACATCGATGATCCGAACGATGTCTCGAATGGGGACACCCTCGGAGAGAAGTTCCTGAAGCACTCGCTGCAATTCGGCGACCGTCAGGTCGCTGGCGATCAGTTCCTCGACGACTGCGGGGTCGGTTTGGCGCACGAGCTCGATGAGATCCTTGACCTCTTGTCGGCTCAGCAGGTCGGCGGCGTTGGTGCGGACGATCTCCGCCATGTGCGTGGTGAGCACGGACGAGCGGTCGATGATCGTGGCGTCGCCGGACTCGGCCAGCATGCGTTGCTCGATGGGGATCCACTTCGCGGGGAGCCCGAAGACGGGTTCGGTCTCGATTGGGCCGGGGAGCTCATCGAGGTGATCGCTGATCACCAGCAGGTGGCCTGCTGGCGCCCGGCCCCGGGCCATCTCGACACCGTGGACCATGATCGAATACTCGCCAGGAAGGAGATCCATGTTGTCCCTGGTGTGGACGGCGGGGATGATGAGGCCCATCTCGAGGGCGAGCTTGCGGCGCAGCGCACGGACGCGATCGAGGAGATCGCCGCCCGACGCTGGATCGACGAGATCGACCATGTCGACCGCGAGTTCCAGCCCCAGCGGTTCCGGTCGGATCTCGCCGGCAAGAACCTGAGGATCGTCTGGGTCAAACTCGGGTTCGAGCTCGATTTGCTCGGTCTCGGCGACCTGGGCATTGTTCTGCTCGAGCCGACGGCTGACGAGAACCATGGCGCCTCCGACCGTGAAGAACGGGATCAACGGGAGCCCAGGAGCCAGTCCCAAGCCGATGATCGCCATTCCGCCGTAGCGGAGGGCCCGGAACTGTGCGCCGATCTGGGAGCCAATGTCGGAGCCGAGGTCGGAGCCACCGGCAGCGCGAGTCACGATGATGCCGCTGGCGATGGAGATCAACAGGGCGGGAATCTGGCTGACGAGCCCGTCGCCGACGGTGAGGCGTGAGAAGTTGTCGACGGCCTGGCCGAAGGTCATTCCTTGCTCGATGACCCCGATGATCATTCCGCCGACCAGGTTGATCACGGTGATGAGGACACCGGCAATTGCGTCGCCCTTGACGAACTTCGAGGCACCGTCCATCGCACCGTAGAAATCGGCCTCCTGGCTGATCTCTTGACGGCGATCGTGGGCCGTTTTCTCGTCGATCATCCCGGCCCCGAGGTCGGCGTCGATCGCCATCTGCTTGCCCGGCATGGCATCCAAGGTGAATCGGGCGCCGACTTCGGCTACTCGCGACGCACCGTTGGTGATGACGACGAACTGGATGATCACGAGGATCAGGAAGACGACCAGACCGACGATGATCGAGCCGCCGACGACGAACGAGCCGAACGATGTGATCACACTGCCGGCGGAACCGGTGGTGAGGATGAGACGTGTGGAGCTGACGTTGAGGGAGAGGCGGAAGAGCGTTGCGATGAGGAGCAACGAGGGGAACGACGCCATATCGAGCGAGCGGGTCGAAAGGATCGTCGTTAGCAGCAACGTCACGGCGAGGGCGATGTTGATGGCCAACAAGAAGTCGAGGATGGCCGCGGGCAGCGGGATGACCATCAAGGCGACAACGCCGATGATCAGGGCGGACAGCAGCCCTCCTCCGGTGCGTGTGGGAATCACGAAACCTTCGATGCGAGTCGGCCGTCCATGGCTGACGAGAGTGACCGTCGTGGTCACACCCCAGCTTCGACCCCGCCTCCCTCAGTAGTAGCTGCAAACCCCGGAGTTGTTCGCTGCGCTCACAACGTCCCGGGGTTTGGCGGTGCACCTCGGGGTTAGGCGGGGATGGGGAGTTTGGAGTTGGGGATCGACACTCGGCGAGTGGTCGCTGAGGCCTTGTTGGCCCTCGGGCGCATCACGAAAGCGAGCACGATCGCCACAGCTTCGAAGAACGACTCGGGAATCGGATCGTTGACCTCGACGCTGGCATGCAGCGCTCGGGCCAAGGGCGGCGACTCGACGATCGGGATCTCCCCGAGCCGGGCTCGGTCACGGATGCGGAACGCGAGCTCGTCTGTCCCCTTCGCCACCACGATCGGAGCGCTTCCGTCGTCGGCGTACACCAGCGCCACCGAGTAGTGCGTCGGGTTGACGACCACAACGCTCGCGCCGTTGACCGCCGACAGCATCTGGTTCCGCGTGATCTTCGCGTGCGCCTGCCGGCGGCGGCTGCGGATCATCGGATCACCCTCGGAACTCTTCGCCTCCTGTTTGATCTCCTGCTTCGACATCTTCAGCTTCTTCGTCGTCTGCCAACGCTGGAATGCGTAGTCCGCCAGCCCAACGACTGAACCAACGAATGCAGCGAGACGAAGCAGCACGATGACCTGGCCGAGCAACAGGTCCGTCGAGAAGCGAAGTGAGAGTCCGCTGGCCAGGAGATGATCTCGCCCGGCGGCGATGAGGGTGGTCGCGACCAGAATCGCAAGGACGGTGAGCCTCACGACGGCCTTGCCCGTCTCGACCAGGCTGGCAACACCGAAAACCCTCTTGAATCCCGCCTTCGGCGAGATTCGCTCCCATTTCGGTTTGATCGGATCCCCCGTCAGAACGATGCCGCCCTGCGATGCCATTCCCAGAATCGCGCTGACCACGACAAAGGCAAACAGGGGGAACAGCCCCAATGCTGCCGATCCCGTCGCTGACGCGACGTGTCCAAGCGTCGGTCCGATGTCGCCTGAGGACGCCATCTTGAACGTCCCTCGAAAGTCGCTACCCGTCCGTCGGACGAGGCTGTCCAGGATGGTCGGCAGCAAGAAGCTGGCCGCCAAGAGCGTGAGCCACTGGACCAAGTCAACCGATCGAGGGATCTGCCCCTTCTTCCGTGCCTCTCGCAGCTTGCGTGGTGTCGGCTTCTCTGTCTTCTGGCCCGAGTCGTCCTTTGCCATGTCAGCCGCCGATCAGTCCGGAGCCAGACCGCAGCCCGACCTCGAGCAGATTCGCCGTCGCATTGGCCAGGAGGGGCAGACCGAGTCCCAGAGTGGCAAAGAGCGTCAGCGATTTCACGCCGAAGCCGACGGCCATGACGTTCATCTTGGGGGCAGCTCGGCTTGCGATTGCAAGCGCAACCTCGGTCAGCATCAACGCGGCAAGAATCGGAAACCCGACTTCGAGAGCGGCAATCAACAGCTCCGCCACGCCGTCGGACAGCGCTGGCCCGAGGGCCGCACTGTTCAGGATCCCAGCGGGGTTCACTTCGTAGCTACGGATCACACCCTGGACGATCAGAAGGTGGCCATCGAGCGCCACGAGGAGTGTGAGGCTGACAAGCTGATACATCCGACCGACCGGTGCGCTCTGCGACTGGGTGATCGGGTCGAACAGCGCACCCGCGGACAGGCCGGCACTGAGGTCGATGATCGAGCCGGCCACTTGGAACGTCGACATCAGGAGCTGAATGAGGAAGCCGAAGGTCAGACCCACGACGATCTGGGCGACGATCGCGAGCGTCAGGCTGGGGATGTCGAGCGGCGGGGTCGGCCAGCTCTCCGACGGATTGCTTGCGAGCAGGATCCCGATCGCAACGGAGAGACCAACCCGGACACGAACCGGCACCATGCCACCGTTGAACGGGGGCGCGACGGTGAGCGTTGCCACCATCCGGGCGGACACCAAGAGCACGGTGACCAGCGCTTCGATCGAGACGGAGACGTTCATGGCGCCGGGCTCGAAGGCACGAGATTCACGAGATGAGGCTCGGGATGCTCAGGAACAGAGCGCGGGTGTAAGTGACGATCTCCTGCAGCATCCATGGGCCGCTGACGATGATGACCAGGCCGATGGCAGCGAACTTGGGGACGAACGAGAGGGTCGGCTCCTGGATCTGGGTGACCGACTGCAACAGGCCGATCACGACACCAACCACGATGGCGGTCGAGAGAATGGGAGTGCCGATTCTCGCGGCGACCCACATGGCGTCGGTGATGATCTTCATGACTTCGGACTCAGACATAGATGACCTCGAGGTAGGGCGCGCCACTCACAGGTAGCTGGCGAGCAGGGTTTCGACGATGAGGGACCAGCCGCCGACAAGAACGAACAGCAGCAGCTTGAACGGCAGAGACACGAAGACCGGTGGCAGCATCATCATGCCGAGCGACATGAGCACGCTGGCGACGACCAGATCGATGATCAGGAACGGGATGAAGATGACGAACCCCATCAGGAACGCTGTTTTGAGTTCGGACAACACGAACGCTGGAATGATCGTTGTGATTCCGACCTCTTCGATGGTTGGTGGTCGGCCACCAGGTGTGGCATCCATCATCAGGTCGAGCTCGGCGGTGCGAGTGTTGTCGAGCATGAATTCACGCATTGGCCCGACCGCTTCTTCGTAGGCCTGGCTCTGGTCGATTTGCCCGTCGAGATAGGGCTGGAGGGCGTCCTCGTTCATGGCCTGGATCGTGGGCCCCATCACGAAGAGCGAGAGGAACAGCGAGAGGCCGACGATGACTTGATTCGGGGGGACGCCCTGTAGGCCCAACGCGTTCCTGGTCAGTGACAGCACCACGGCAATTCGGGTGAAGCTTGTCAGCATGACGACGATGGATGGTGCCAGCGACAGCAGCGACAGACCGATGATCAGCAGCACCGGCTGGCTCGGGTTGTTTTCGCCGGCGCCGATGTCGATCGTGATGTCCTCATCGAGGAACCCGTCGGTGCCAGCTGCGTCGGCTTCCGGTGTTCCGCCGTCGCCACGGTCAGGCTCGGGTAGAGCGGGAATCGTGAACGTCGTGTCGGGAATTGTCGGAGTTGGGCGCGGCGAGTCGTCGACCTGTGCGGCCGCAGGCGAGTTGAAGATGATGAGCATGAGGGCCGCAGAGATTGCGACCAGGCAGATCCGAATCCAGAAGGATCGGTGAGATGTCATGGAGGCCTCACGGCCCTCCGGTTACGACCGGCGAACGGTCATCTCCCGAAGAGCGGCGACGAAACTCATCCGTGGCGGGTGGGGCGCGCTGGCCCGTCCGAGACGCGTCCGTGCGCCCCGCTGGTCAATGTGTTCGATGGCGACACCAGCGGTGTCGCCCGCCATGCTGTTCCGTACTCGTGCTCCAAGCGTCAGCCGTGTTTCACTGACGACATCTTCTGGTCGCACGATGGCGGTCCGGCCCAGGGCGAGCTCGCTCGTGTCCTGTGCTGGTTCAACCACTTGCATGAGGTCGTCGCCTTCTGCGAGCAATCGAACACCTTCATCGCCGACGCCGATCAGCAGGTGGCGTTCGCCTGCTCGAACGAGAGCGATTCCTGCGTTCTTCGTGAGTTGGCGTCGATCGAGGATGGCGATCGGGTCGCTTGTCTGGCCTTTCGTGTGGCCGGACACCATTGCACCGAGCTTTCCGTTGCTGGCCCGCAGGAAGAACCAGAGCAGAAGGCCAACGATGGCGAACGATGCGAGGACTCGAAGAAGTGTCAGCATCTGTCAGTTCGCCGGGCTCTCGAGGATCTCGATGAGGCGAACGGCGTATTCGTCGTCGACAACGACGACCTCGCCGCGGCCGAACAAGATGCCGTTGACGCGGATGTCCACCGGCGCCCCGGCGGTTCGGTCGAGCTCGACCACGGATCCGACGGATAGGCCGAGTACCTGGGACAGCGTGAGGGACTGACGGCCGAGCTCGACCGTCACGTTCAGCATGACGTCGCTGAGCATGGTGAGGTTCCCGCCGGCACCGACCGGATTGCCGCCAACCACGGGTGCGCTGGTGGTCGCGTTGACCTCCGATGGGCTCGGAGCAGTCGCCTGCGGCATGTCTTCGAAGGGCACAGCTGGATCGTCGAGGCCCGAGGCCGGTGTTGACTCAGCCGCTGGTGCGTCAGTTCGCCGGCGGTCCTCTTCGAGGATGAGGAGGCCGACGGGAACGCCGTCTCGGAGAATTGTGTAATGGGCGACGACGCCGGTTCGGTTGATATCGAGCTCGGCCACCGAATCAATGGCGACTGCTTCGCCCGGAATCAGGCCGGGGATGGACTTCTGAAGCGCAGCGACTGCGGCATCAAAGAGGTCGAGGCCGGCATCGGTGATGACCGCAAGCGTCACCGGTGTCGTGCTGGTCTCTGTTCCATCGACGAACGACACCGTCGACAGACTCTCAGCGAGGTCAGCCAAGCCGTCTGCTGGTTCCAACGCCAGACCCGATGCCTCGAAGGCGATGCCGAGTGCATCATTGACAGTGGAGAGGTCTTGCGTCGAGGTCATGAATCGACCGTCCTTGTTTGAGGAAGAGGCCCGTGGGGGCTGGTGGTGGAGCTGATCTCTGCGGTGAGTTGGTTTCCGATCTGGCCGATCCGGACGCCGTACAGATCGACATTGCCGACCGAAGCGACGAGATCGGAGTTGACGGGAAGCCGGGTGCGGATGACGTCGCCAACGCGCAGTTCGACGACCTCGCGTGCAGTGAGCCCGACATGTCCGAGCCCGACTGAGAACGGAACGGGTACGGGTTGGAGAGCGGCGGCCGTGTGCGGGTCGGCGAGGGAGGGAGCGGTCACCCGTCTTCCCGAGAGTCTTGCGTCGATGACATCTGAGAACTGTTGGATGGCAGCGAGGTCGAACACGAGGAGTAGACGACCACCGCCGCTCGGCCCGTGTATGCCGAAACTGAACCCGATCCGGGCTTCGGTCTCGTCGTCGTCGGCAGCAGCGAATGCGCCATCTCGGCTCCGGTCCAGTTCCAGAGAATCGTCGACGAGCAGGGTCTCCCGTGCGGTATCGACGAACCGCTGGGTCAGCAGATCGAGGACGCGGCGCTCGATCAGAGTCAGCTTCCTGGCATCGCCGGGAGGAAAGCCGGCGCCGCCGAGCATCCCTGTCACAAGCGTCAACGCCAGGGGCAGTTCGGTCACGACGGCTGCAGCCATGCTGCGGTCGAGTCGGACGGACGCAGTGTCGTAGTTCTCTGGGTCGTCGACCACGTTGTGACCGGCATCTGCCTCGATGAGGGCGCCGGCTTCGATAGAGAAGCCGACCAATGTGTCGGCAATGACACGAGTGAGGTCGGTCGCGATCTGTGTCGCTGCTTCCTTGTACAGCGCCGACTTCTCGGCCGTTAGATGGGCGGATTCCCCGAACGAGTACGGCGTCGCGGAGGTCGGCCTCGTCGGCGCGGCTTCGGGTGGGGGTGTCGTCACGGTGCGCAGTTTCGGCCCGTGCTCGAACCGGTATGAGGCGAATCGAAAGATTCGTGAGCCTTTCGGCCCGTTTGTTGGGCCGGAAGAACCACCGGCAGCAGCAGCGCTGCTGGTCCGTGCCGGCGCCCGCCTCGGAAAAGTTCAGCAGAGGCCTCACGTCGATGGTTGTCGCTCCGATGGAGGAGCATGTCGAACCAACACGGTGCAAGTAAAAGCAACGCCCAGCATCGAGAATCAGCAACTAACAGAGACACGCATCGTGTTGGTTCTGTAGGCACGTCTGCTCGGTCATCAGCTTCGACCGCATCCGGCGGAGTAGAACGTCTGACTGCAGATCAACGAGCAATGGTCGAGCAGAACATTGCGTTGGTGCACCACATCGTCTCTCGCATGACCGAGAACTTCCCGGCTGCGGTGCAGCGCGATGACATGGTGCAGGCCGGCCTCGTCGGACTCATCGAGGCGACCCAGCGGTTCGACGCCGATCGTGGCTTCAGCTTCTCGACGTTCGCCGGACGCCGTATCGAGGGAGCCGTGCTCGACCTCCTGCGTCGAGCAGATTGGGCCCCGCGGTCGGTGCGAAGGAACGAACGGCAGCTCCACGAGATGGAGGCTGGGCTCACCGCCGAGTTCGGTCGTCGACCAACCGCCGATGAGCTCGGATCGGCCCTCGGAACTGGCCCCGAGCATGTCCACAATCTTCGAGCCGACGTCGCGAAGGCTCGAATCAATCCTCTGGTCGTTCGATCACGAGCCAATGGTGATGACTCCGATCTCTCCGACCTCGACCTGCCGGCATCGGACGGCCCCGACACGCTCGATCTCGAGCATCAAGAACTGATGGGCTACCTGCGAGACGGCATCAGCTTGCTCCCGGAGCGGCATCGGATCGTGATCGTTGGCCACTTCCTCGAGGGGAGGTCGATGACCGACCTCGGTGAGCTGCTCGGCGTGACGCAGTCCCGAGCGTCGCAGCTCAAGAGCGAGGCCCTCGGCATGCTCAAGGCCGGCATCGATGTGAACCTCGATGGGGTCGAGGCACAGCGAGCACCAACTGCTCGCCAATCGTCGTTCAACGAGGCGCTCGGAAATGCTTCGTCATGGCGAGAACGAGTCGGCGTCCGGAACAACCTCGCCACGGCTTGAACGCAGGGGTCCATTGGGCTCATAGATGAGCAGCCGCGGTCGAGACTCAAGGAATGATCAGTCCTGTCATTGTTTTCACCGAGTCCCAACAGCGCACATTGGGTTCGATGCTGTGGCAGTACCGGACGGTGCTCGAGCGCGTCGAGTTCCTCCTCGAAGCCCAGCTGATGTTCGCATCCTCGGGCCGAGACAAGCGCCTGGCATCCATCTCGGATCTCGTCGAAGATGCCGTCGCAACGATCAACGAACTCGATCTTCGCCGCGAGCTGTTGCTCCACGATGAGTCGGCCGACCCGTCGCGGCCGTCGCCGAGTCTCGCAGAACTCTCGGAGGTCGCTGAACAGCCTTGGTCGTCGATGTTCGCGGAACATCAGCGTTGGTTCGAGCTCTGTGTCGGTCGGATTCAGCAACTGCTGGTCCAGAGCCGCCAGACCATGGGAGCGACGCTCGACCTGATCAACCAGTTGGTGAGCAGCGAGAGCGCACCCTCACTCGGCGGCTATGACCGAACGGGCAAGACCGTTCGGTCGACATCGCCTGCTGTCCTGTTCGACAGCCGAGCCTGAGTAG
>CAZYLX010000024.1:0-13161 GCA_964648595.1 uncultured Acidimicrobiaceae bacterium | reverse complement strand
GCCGAACTATCGGCGCCACTTCGAGCGACTGGGGTTCGACGAGACCGACTTCGCCGGCGGTGGAAGTGACCGGCTCATCGATGCT
The DNA here is from genome assembly GCA_964648595.1 of uncultured Acidimicrobiaceae bacterium. Classification (GTDB taxonomy): domain Bacteria; phylum Actinomycetota; class Acidimicrobiia; order Acidimicrobiales; family SZUA-35; genus SZUA-35. Next base: position 13,076 of record CAZYLX010000024.1, on the reverse strand, counting down.
GTCTTCGCCGTTGGTGACGAAGCAGCCGTGGAGTGCCGGGTGCAAGAACACATCGATGCCGGCGCCGACCATGTGTGCCTCCAGGTTGTCACCAACGACATGGACTCGGAACTCGCTGTGTACCGTCGCGTCGCTCAGTCGATCGTGCTCCAGTGATCGATTGCTTGGTCGACGCCCACCCACTACTCCGAACACGAGGCCCATCATGAGCACCGAGACGGCAACAACCCCGCCCAATGCGCGGGACTTCTTGAACATCGACGCACTTCTGAGCGATGAAGAGCTCATGCTGCGGGACACGGTTCGACGGTTCGTCGGCGATCGCGTACTCCCGGACATCGCCGAGTGGTTCGAGCAGGGCATCCTCCCCGGCGAGTTGGCCAAGGAGATCGGGAAGCTCGGCCTGCTTGGTATGCACCTCGAAGGCTATGGCTGCGCTGGTGCCTCGTCGGTCGATTACGGGATCGCCTGCATGGAGCTCGAGGCAGGCGATTCGGGCCTGAGGAGCATGGTTTCGGTTCAGGGCTCGCTGGCGATGTTCCCGATCTGGAAGTTCGGCTCGGAGGAACAGAAGCAGGAGTGGCTGCCCCAGATGGCGGCAGGCGAGGCAATCGGCTGCTTTGGTCTCACCGAGCCCGACTCTGGTTCCGACCCATCAAGCATGCGCACGAATGCCAGGCGCGACGGCTCGGACTGGGTACTCAACGGAACCAAGATGTGGATCTCGAATGGCTCGGTCGCCGATGTGGCGGTCGTGTGGGCCCGCACCGACGAGGGCATCCGAGGCTTTGTCGTGCCCACAGACGCTCCCGGCTTCTCCGCACCAGACATTCACGGCAAGCTCTCCCTGCGAGCTTCGCACACGTCCGAACTTGTGATGGAGGATGTGCGTCTACCGGCTGAGGCAGTGCTCCCGGGCGTCGCTTCGATGCGCGGACCGCTGTCGTGCCTCACCGAGGCTCGTTTCGGAATCACATGGGGATCGATGGGCGCCGCCCGCGCCTGTTACGAAGCGGCCCTCGACTACGCGACGGGTCGCGAGCAGTTCGGCAAGCCGATCGCATCGTTCCAACTCACCCAACGCAAGCTGGTGGAGATGATGGTGGGAATCAACCGTGGCCTCCTCGTCGCTCTCCACATCGGACGAATGAAGGACAAAGGCGAGGCGACCGCTCAGCACGTGTCATTCGGCAAGTTCGACAACGTGCGCACCGCACTCGACATCGCCCGTGAAGCCCGCTCGGTACTGGGAGCGAACGGCATCACCCTCGAATATCCTGTGATCCGTCACATGAACAATCTCGAGTCGGTCTTCACCTATGAGGGAACCAACGAGATCCACACGCTGATTCTCGGTCAGGCCATCACCGGCCACAGTGCCTTTAGCTGACGCCGGAGATCAGACGAGCAGACCGGCGGCTTTTCGGGCTCGGTCCATGATTGGACCGGCGATGGCGCGGGCTTTGTCGGCCCCGCCGTACAGAATCTCGGTGACAGATGTGTCGTCGTACTCGGCCAGACGAGCCTGGATCGGTTCGAGGAGTGCGATGACGGCGGCGGCCGTGTCGGCCTTGAGCGGCCCGTACTGGGTGTACTGCTCGGCAAGCACTTCGGGCTCGCCGTCGGTCGCTGCGGCCAACACATCCAGCAAGTTCGACACGCCAGGTTTGGCGTCGCGGTCGTAACGGACCTCGCCGTCATTGTCGGTGACCGCTCGTTTGATCTTCTTCTCGATCTCCTTCGGCGTGTCGTTCATGCCGATCGTTCCGCCAGGGGAGTCGATCGACTTGGACATCTTGTTCTCGGGATGCTGGAAGTCCATGACGCGGGCGCCGGCGCCGGGGATTTGATGCTCGGGCACGACGAAGGTCTCGCCGTACCGAGAGTTGAAGCGGATCGCGGCATCGCGGCTGAGCTCGAGATGCTGCCGCTGATCGTCACCGACAGGAACGACGTCGGTGTCGTAGAGCAGGATGTCGGCCGCCTGGAGTGCCGGATAGGTGAACAGGCTGGCGGCCGTGAAGCCCGTCGAACGCTCGGACTTGTCCTTGAATTGTGTCATTCTGCTGAGTTCGCCGTAGGCGGTGACGCACTGCATGAACCAGCCGAGTTCGGAGTGTTCGCGGACATGCGATTGCACGAACAGGGTGGAACGTTCCGGATCGATGCCGACGGCAAGCAGCATCTTGGCGATGTCGAGCGTGCCCCGAAGTACCTCACCCGGTTCTTTTGGCGTTGTCAGGGCGTGCAGATCGACGATGCAGTAGATGGCATCGCTGTCGTCCTGGAGCTTCTCCCAGGTGCGGAGCGCACCGAGATAGTTGCCCAAGTGGGTGGATCCTGTTGGTTGGATCCCGCTGAACACGCGCAAGCGGCGACCGGTTGCAGGTTGGGAATCGCCGATGGCCGGCTCGGGGGAGTTCGGTGACATGGGCATTCATCGTAAAGGGCGACAGCAGAACGCCTGCCGATCATTTAGAATGACATCCGTGTCATTTCTGGATCAAACGCCCCGACCCGTCGTGAGCGACGAGCCGAATCAGGCCGAGTCACCGACGAACGCCGACGAATCGTTGTCCGACGAGCATCGTTCGCTCGCTGAGAAGCACCCGAACTTCATCGACAGTACGTCGGTGCAGGTTCGAACCGAGGCCTTCCAAGGTCCGTTCGACTTGCTTCTTCATCTGATCCTGCGGGATGAGGTCGACCTCTACGAAGTGTCATTGTTCGAGATCGTCGACGCCTATCTCGCCGAGATCGACCGAATCGACGCCTGTGATCTCGAACTCGCGACCGAGTTCTTGCTGATTGCCGCCACCCTTGTCGAGCTCAAGTGCCGCCGACTGCTGCCGGTCGATGACGACATCGACCTCGACGACGAGCTCGGACTCTGGGAGGAACGCGATCTCCTGCTTTCACGCCTGCTCGAATGCAAGACGTTCAAGGACGCAGCCAAGGTGCTCGACCAGCTCGCAGCACTGGCATCGATGATCGCACCTCGTCGAGTCGGCCTCGAGGATCACTTCCTCGATCTCACCCCCGATCTCCTCATCGGCGTGAAGCCAGAACAGCTGCGGCGAGCCTTCTTGAAAGCTGTCGCTCCGAAGCCGGTTCCCGAGGTCAGTCTCGGCCACGTCACCGACGTCCGGGTCAGCGTTGCCGATGCCATCGAAGAACTGATCGACGAACTGCCCAGAACCGGGACCGCAACGTTCCGCTCGCTCACGTCCGGTCTGGCCGAGAAGCTCGAGGTCGTCGTGCGGTTCCTGGCCGTGCTCGAACTCTTCAAGCAGGGCTATGTCGACCTCGATCAGCTCTCGTCGTTTGGCGATCTCACGGTCACATGGCTCGGTGTCACCGATGTCGACGGTCACCTTGCCTTGTCTGGCGCAGATCTCTACGAAGGTTGATGTCGTGTCCGAGGAAGCTGAAGAGAGCACACCAGAACCCGAGGTCGTCGGAACAGAATTCGCCGGAACAGGAGAGCACGAGCCAGCGTTGGCGGGACCGCCATCAGTCGAGGCCCTGATCGATGCAAAGCGAGCGATCGAGGCGATCGTGCTCGTTGCTACCGACCCGATCCCCGATCAGCTCTTGGCGCAGGTGATCGAGCTCCCCATCCCCGTTGTGCGTCGGCTGTGTGGCGAGCTGGCCGACAGCTACAAGCAGGATCATCGCGGGTTCCAGTTCGCCGAGGTCGCCGGCGGTTGGCGATACCAAACCCATCCCGATCTCGCTCCATACATCGAGAAGTACGTGCTGGAAGGCCAGACCGCTCGCCTCAGCAGCGCGGCGCTCGAAACCCTGTCGATTGTTGCTTACAAACAGCCATTGTCGAGGGCACAGATGTCGGCCATTCGCGGCGTCAACGTCGACGGTGTCCTCCGAACCTTGGAGCAAAAGGGTTACGTGGCCGAAATCGGGAGGGATGCCGGGCCGGGGCAGGCCATCTTGTTCGGCACAACCGAGTTGTTCCTGGAGCGGCTGGGTCTCGCCTCGCTCGGTGATCTGCCCGCGTTGGGTGACTTCGTTCCCGACGCCAGTGTGGTGGAAGCCCTCGAGATGACGCTTCGTGTTGCTCCGGAAGACCCGCAACTGCTTCTTGACGGCGAGCCAGAAGGCGAGACCGTCGAGTCCAAGCCCGCCGAACCTGCTCCGTGAGCGACGTCCCGCCACTGGACGCTCCGCACCCCGATGGCGAGCGTCTGCAGAAGGTCATGGCTCGCATCGGAATCGGGAGCCGCCGGGTCAACGAGGACCTCATTGCCGATGGACGCGTCTCGGTCAACGGTGACCGTGCTGTACTCGGCCGACGGGTGCACATCGAGAGCGATGAGATCGCCGTCGATGGGGTGGCCTTCAGCGCGATGCCCGACTCGATCACCTACCTCCTCAACAAACCGGCAAAGGTGATCACGTCGGCCAGCGACCCACAGGGACGGGCAACCGTTGTCGAGCTCGTTCCGTCCGAACCGCGAGTGTTCAGCGTTGGACGTCTCGACTACGAGACCGAGGGTCTGCTGTTGATGACCAACGACGGGACGATGGCCCATCGACTGACCCATCCCAGCTTCGGCATCGAGAAGGAGTACCTGGCCCACGTCGACGGCGAGCCGAGCAGGCAGACGCTGCGCCAGCTGCGCGAGGGCGTCGAACTCGATGACGGCATGACCGCACCGGCGCAGGTGGTCGCCGTCGGCCCGGATCTCATTCGCATCACGATTCACGAGGGCCGAAACCGTCAGGTTAGACGGATGTTCGACGCGGTCGGGCACGAGGTCCTGCGATTGGTGCGGACACGGATCGGTCCGCTCAGCGATCCCAACCTCCAACCCGGGGCCTGGCGAGAATTGATGCGAGAAGAAGTGCTCGACCTCCAGCGAGCCATTTCCCCCCGATAACCTCGGCCGCCATGCCGATTCGAGCCATTCGGGGCGCCATCACCGTCGATGCCGACACCCGCGAAGAGATCGCCAACCGCACGACCACGCTGTTGGAGACCCTCTACGAGCGAAATGATCTGCATCACGACGAGGTCATCAGCATCCTGTTCACGGCGACACAGGATCTCGCGAGTGCTCCTCCTGCGCTCGCTGCCCGGGCCTTCGGCTTGGTCGATGTCCCCCTGTTGTGCGCCCAGGAGATGCCGGTCATCGGTTCGATCCCGCTGTGCATTCGTATGATGCTCCACATCGAGTCCGATCGATCCCGCGACGACTTGCGCCATGTCTTTCTTCGCGGGGCGACCGCTCTTCGTCCTGAACTTGCCGAGCCGGGCGACGACCAGTGACCGGCCAGCCGAACCGGGTCGCAAACATCGTTGGCTCAGGGTTGATCGGCGGTTCGGTCGGCTTGGCGCTACGTGAACGGGGCTGGACGGTCGTCGTCAGCGACGAGGATGGCGGGGTTGCAAATCAGGCGCTCGCTGCCGGTGTTGCTGATTCCGTCGGCTTCGACTCGCAGGCCGACATCACATTCATCGCCACTCCGGTCGGAAGCATCGTCGAGCTCGCACGTCAGGCGCTGCGCGACACAAACGGTCCAGTCACTGACGTCGGTTCAACGAAGCTCGACATCGTCCGAGACGTCAATGATTCCCGTTTCGTCGGGGGTCACCCGATGGCCGGGTCCGAACAGGATGGGATCGAGGGAGCGAGGGCCAACCTCTTCGAGGGAGCCATGTGGGTGCTCACCCCAACCGAGGAGACCGACGAGACCAGCTTTTCTTCGGTCCGAGCGATCGTGAGGTCGCTCGGAGCCGAGTCGACCACGCTGCTTCCTCGCGTGCACGACCAGATGGTGGCCCAAGTCAGTCACGTCCCGCATCTGGCGGCGGCATCGCTGATGTGCCTTGCCGACGACATGTCGATCGAGCACCGTGCATTGCTGCGGCTCGCGGCCGGTGGGTTCCGCGACATGACAAGGATCTCGGCTGGCCGTCCGTCGATCTGGCCTGACATCTGTGTCGCCAACAAGACGGCGATCATGAACGGACTCGATGGGCTCATCAACCAGCTCGGCGATATTCGCGACCGGGTCGGCAACCAGGACCGCGAGGGCATCCTCGAGCTACTGACTCGAGCCCGTGCGGCGCGGGTGAATCTTCCGACCGGATTCGGTGCCGCCGATCGAATGGCCGAGGTCGCCGTACCGATTCCCGACCGACCAGGGGAGATCGCGACGATCGCGACCTTGGCGTCCGAGCTCGACGTCAACATCTTCGATCTCGAGATCACGCACTCGGGCGAAGGGCGTCGTGGCGTGATGACGATGGTCGTCGACAAGGTCCAGACTGAGCGACTGCTCGGTGGCTTGATCGCCCGGGGCTACCGTCCGACGAGCCGGGACTTGGCATGACGAGTGAACGACCGACAGCCGGCAGAGCGAGCGAGCGGTAAGTTGGCGACCGTGGGTGATGCAGACATGGAGAACGCAAAGCGTGACAGGGTGTCGCGGAATTTGGCGTCGCTGGGCCGGACAACTGGTGAGGATTTCATCGTCGTCGCTATTGACGGACCAGCGGGATCTGGCAAGTCGACCGTGGCCAAACGCTTGGCCGCCGCCCTCGAGCTCGACTACTTGGACACCGGTGCGATGTACCGATCGGTCACCTTTGCCGCACTGGCGCGGGGGATCGACCCCGACGGCGACACTGACCGGATCGTCGACGTTGCCCAGAATGCTGCGATCGACGTTCGAGCCGACGGCATCGTGATGGTGGACGGAATCGATGTGACAACTCAGATTCGTGGCCCCGAGGTCACGCGGGCAGTTTCTGCGGTGGCGTCGATTCCCGGCGTGCGCGCCGAGTTGGTCAGTCGTCAGAGAGAGTGGGCTCGACGACGAAACGGTGGTGTGCTCGAGGGTCGTGACATCGGCAGCGTTGTCTTTCCCGACGCCCGTCTGAAGGTCTACTTGAACGCGTCGCCCGAAGTTCGAGCGCAGCGCCGAGCCGGTGAGGTGGAAGACCTCGACTACGACACCGTCGCCGCCGACTTGGCCCGCCGCGATGCCTATGACAGCGAACGATCGGCCGATCCACTCATGCGAGCCGATGGTGCGATCGAGGTCGACACCAGCGATCTGACCATCGACGAGGTGGTCAGTCTTCTGACCGAACAGGTTCATGGCTGACCTTGCGTCTCTCGGCTTCACCGGTCCGCTGAGTCGATCGTCTCGGTGGTTCTATCGAGCCATCCGCGTGGTGGTCATGGGTTTCTTCCGGACATGGTGTCGAATGACGGTGAAGGGCTCGGATCATGTGCCGTCCAGCGGCGGGTTCATCCTCGCGGCTGGCGGTCATCGATCGATTCTCGACACGCCGGTCGTTGCCGGCACGAGTAGCAGAATCCTCCGCTACATGGGCGCCGAGAAGTATTTCGACGTGCCCGGGCTGTCCTGGTTTTTGCGGTCAGCCGGCGGGTTCCCCGTGCAGCGAGATGCAACCGACCGCGACGCACTGCGGCTGAGCGAAGAGGTGCTTGCCAGCGGCGAACCGCTGGTCATGTATCCCGAAGGAACACGGTTCACCGGCCCGACCGTTCAACCGCTCCAACAAGGTGCAGCCTTCCTGGCCTGTCGAGCCCAGGTGCCCATCGTCCCTGTTGGTATGGGCGGCACCGAACGGGCATGGCCGAAGGGCGGCCGCTTCATCCGCCCCACCAGAGTGGCGCTTGTGGTCGGCGAGCCCCTTGTTCCTCCCGTCCCCGAGGACGGCAAGCGCGTGAAGCGTTCCGCTGTGCGGGCCTACAGCGACCAGCTCCACGCTCGGCTCCAAGAGTTGTTCGACGAAGCACAGGAACTCGCCGGAGCATGAACCCCGCCGACTGGGATCTGCTTCGTCATCCGCCGACCAAGAACCGATCGTTGCAGGCGTTCGATGCCGCGGATCAACTGGCGTTGGCGGAGATTACTGACCCATCGGCGCGTGTCCTGGTGGTGAACGACAGTTTCGGAGGCCTCACGGTGCCTCTTGTTGCCGCTGGAGCCGACACCGTCATGTGGTCGGACTCTGTTCTGGCCGAGCGGGCGGTGGCCGAAAACCTGGCCAGAAACGGTTCGGACCCCGATGCGGTGGTGTTCGTTTCTTCGACGATGAAGCCCGAAGGTCTGTTCGATGTCGTGATCGTCAAGGTTCCGAAGATCCTTCGATTCTTGGAAGAACAGCTCGTCGGCATTCGCGCGGTCTCGACCGATCGGACCCGGGTGATCGGGGCCGGCATGGTCAAGCGAATCCACACGAGCACCGTGGAGGCATTCGACTCGATCATCGGCCCAACGGTCACGTCGCTGGCCACGAAGAAGGCGCGTCTGATTCTGCCGTCGTTCGACGTCGCCAGGGATCCCGACCCCCCTGCTCTCGTGGCCTACACGACTGACGGCGGCGTCGACGTGGTCAGCCGGGCGAACGTCTTCTCGCAGGCCAAGCTCGACATCGGAACGCGGCTGCTGCTGGAGCACCTTCCTGATCTTGTCGACGGTTGGACTGTCCTGGACCTTGGGTGCGGGAACGGAGTGGTCGGCGCCACGCTGGCGTCCCGGTTCAGCGGGGGATCGGTGGTCTTCACCGATGTCTCCCATACCGCGGTGGCCTCCGCCTCCCAGACCTGGACGTCAACCCACGGAGACGACGGTCGAGCGGAGTTTCATGCGGCCGATCTCGCCGCTGGAATCGTCGACGAATCTGTCGACGTTGTCGTGATCAATCCGCCGTTCCACGACCAGCACGTACTCGGTGATGAGACGGCGAGGCGCATGTTCATCGAGGCTCGTCGAGTCCTACGGATTGGCGGCGAGGTCCGAGTCGTCGCCAACCGCCACTTGGGGTACCACAAGCACCTACGGGCGCTCTTCGGAAATCTCGACACCGTGGCATCGAATCCCAAGTTCGTCGTGCTCAGTTGTCGGAAGCAACCTCGTCCGTAGCGGGATCGCTCGCTGCGCCATCGTCTTGCGCCGCCAGGGCCGTTGTCGTCCGGAGTTCGAGCTCAGGCAGGAACCAGACGAGCACGACGAAAATGGCCATCACGGGAAGCGCCGCCCAGAACACGGCGTTGGTGCCAGAAGCGACTGCCTCTTCCACCGCTGTTCGGAGGCTCGGCTCGAGGGCGGCGATGTCCTCGGGTGTCGACAGGAGCTCGTTGATGTCGACCGTGTCCTCGAGTTCGGACAACTCGCTGGTGATGCGGCCGGTCAACAACGCGCCGAACGCGCCAACACCGAGCGTTTGGCCCAGCGTTCTGAAGAAGTTGATGGCCGCGGTTCCCGTGCCCAGATCGGCGAGATCGAGGGAATTCTGGGTCGCGGTGGTCATGGTCGGGAACGCGATGCCCATCGAGAAGCCGAGCACGGTCAGGAACGGGATCGCCGACGTAGCGGAGCTATCTACGTCGAGGAACGTGAACGAGTACAGCGAGATGATCGAAAGTGCAGGGGCCATCTGTACGAGCCGCACGTAGCGCCCGGTACCAGTCGTGACGCGGCCGGCGACGTAGGACCCGACGCTGACGGCGACACTCATCGATGCCAGGATCAGCCCGGCCCGCGTCGCAGACTCACCGAGCGATACCTGAAAGAAGAGAGGGAAGAACGCCAGCACTCCCATGCCGGCGATGCCGTAGACAGCGTTTCCTGTGATCATGATGCGGAATGTCGGATTCCGGAACAATCGCATCGGCAACAGCGGCTCTGGAGCCCGTAGCTCCCAGAAAACGAAGAAGATGGTGCCAACGAAGGCGAGCGCAAGGAGTCCGACGATCGGGGCCGAGAGCCACCCGTACGTCTGGCCGCCGAGAGCCAGGCCGAAAATCAGAGCGGTCACGCTGGTAACGAGAACGCCGGCACCGACGAGGTCGAGCACATGCTCGCGGGGTGGGAGCTTGAACGTGAGGTTGCGATGAATCACGGCCAAGGCGACAAGACCGAGCGGGATGTTGATCAAGAAGATCCATCGCCACGACGCGACGTCGACGAACACACCGCCGATCACAGGCCCAACAAGGGCTGCGAACGAGAAGTTCATCGTGTAGTAGGCCATGTATCTGCCCCGCTCTCGAGGGGAGAAGATGTCGCCGATGACGATGAACCCCATCGCCATCAAGCCGCCGCCCCCGATGCCTTGGAGGCCTCGCGCCACGATCAGCTGCCACATGGTCTGCGACGCCGCCGCCAACACCGACGTGACGACGAAGATGATCAACGCTGCTTCTGTGAGAGCCCGTCGCCCGTACAGATCACTGAGCTTGCCGTACAGCGGTGTGGCGGCGACCGACCCGAGGAGATACGCCGTCAGGACCCACGGGAGTTGGTCGATTCCGCCAAGATCGCCGGCGATCGTCGGCAGCGCTGTCGACACGGCCGTGCCGTCGAGCGACGCCAGGAACGTCGACACCAACATGCCGACGAAGATCGAGTGTGTTTGACGCTTGGTCAATCCCTGTGCGCCGGCACCGGGACGGCCGGGCTGGCCTGGGGTCGGGCTCGCCCCGGAAGTCTTCTCCATTGTCGCAGCTTCTCAGAACACGGCGATCGCCCCAAGTCGACGTTCAGGGCGGGCGAAGCGAACCGCAACGGCGCGGCTGATCAGAGCGTCACGAGTACGTCGGATGCGCCGATGTGCCGATCGTTGAGTTCGGGTCGAGCGTCGAACGCGCCACCAAGGCCAATGGTGGCCACGGCATCGATGGCGGTGAGGAGCTCTCGCAGGTTGCGGGGCGGTGGGAAGTACTCGTCCTCGTCGGTGATCCGGACTTCCTCCACTCCGTTCGTCGGCGACAGATAGTCGATGACCGCCTGCACGACATCCTCGGGTGCGGACGCTCCGGCGGTGACGCCGATTGTGCCTGCCAAACCTGCTGGTAGTTCGTCTGGGCCGTTCACTCGGAAGACTTGTTGACAACCTGCTTCTGTCGCCAGCTTCGCCAACGCTGTTGTATTGGAGCTGTTGGCCGAGCCGATCACGATGACCGCGTCACAACGATCGGCGATCGACATGAGGGCTGATTGGCGGTTGGTAGTGGCGAAACAGAGGTCACTTCGCCCGGGCTGCCACAGATCCGGGAAGCGCTCTTTGGCTGCGTCGGCGACCTCGCTCCAGTCGCTGTGGGAGAGCGTTGTCTGGGCCAGCAGAGCGGTCGGTTCTTCGAAATCCGGGAGCGCCGCAACTTCCTCGATCGATTCGACCCTACTGATCGAGTCGGGGGCAACGGCCATGGTGCCGACGGCCTCTTCATGACCGTCATGGCCGACATAAATGACTCGGTAGCCCTTCTTGGCTCGAACCTTCACCTCATGATGAACCTTCGTGACCAACGGACACACCGCGTCGACGACGTAGCTGCCACGTTCACGCGCTGCGGTCACCACTTCGGGGGCTGATCCGTGGGCCGACAGCATGATCGGCCGACCTTTTGGAACCTCGTCGATGTGATCGACGAACACGACACCGAGCTCGATGAAGCGATCGACGACGAGCTTGTTGTGAACGATCTCGTGGTAGCAGTACACAGGTGGCTCGAACGCCCGCAGCATCCACGACAGTGCCTTGATGGCCATCTCGACGCCGGCGCAGAAGCCGCGTGGAGCGCAGAGCAACACTTGGTCGACGCTCGGCTCACCGGCGCCGTCGGGTGATGCGGCGGAGGCTGGGGTGTCGGACATGCGGTCAGGTTACTGAACGGGCTTGGTCGACGGCGTGCCCGACTCGCTCGAGGGGCTCATCGGTTGAGGGTCACCGGGTGTAGAGCGATGTGCCGTGTTGGAGTATCTCGGTTGCCGCTGCTCGCAGCGATGCTGCGGCGGCGTTGTACATCGAGCTACCGATCGAGACGCGCCGAACGCCGAGCGCCTCCAGTTCAGGAACCGAGGGGCCGTTCGGTAGGGCCAGGACGTTCAGCGGCCGATAGATGGCGTCGAGCACGGTGGTGAGATCGGCGGCGGTGCTGAGGCCCGGCGCGTAGAGGACGTCGGCCCCAGCCGCCTCGAATGCCTGGAGACGGGCGACAGTGTCGTCGAGCAGTTCGGTCCCGCTGCGCAGGTAGAGGTGCTGTTCGGCCCGAGCGGTGAGCACGAGGCCGTGCTCAGAGCATGCGGCGGCCGCTTCGGCAACGGCGGTCGTCGCTTCGTCGATGGGGTCGATGGACTTCGTTGCCGGGTTGTAGTCCTCGATTGAGCAACCGGAGGCTCCGGCGTCGGCCAGCATGCGCACAGTCGCTGCAATGCCGCCGGTGTCGTCGGCGAACAGTCGCTCGGAGTCGACATTGAGTGGCACGGTGATGAAAGCGGTGAGATCAGCGGTGTGAGCCACCAACTCGTCTCGGGACAGTTCCTGGTCGGCCTTGCCGATCGAAAGGGCGTGGCCGGCGCTGGTGGTGGCCAGTGCCGGGAAGCCGGCGTTTTCGAGGATTCGGGCGGAGCCTCGGTCCCATGGGTTCGGCATCACGAAGGTGCCAGCGACGTGGAGGGTGCGGAACGTGTCTCGCGGAGAGGTCATGGGCTGGATCGTAGATCGGCGGTTCGTGCGTACCCGGCGGATTCCGGACCGCAGCGTGAGCTCAGTTGTCGGATCGGTCAGAAGATCGTTGCAGGTACGAAGCCAAGCCATGCTGTCGGTTCGAGCAATGATGCGGCATTGTGTCCCGGCCGCAGGAGGAGTGAGCGATGAGCGAGCCACTTGATTCGATCACGAGCAACGACGAGCTCGAGGACGGAACAGAAGAGACGCAGTTCCACCTGGTCCATATCGATACCAAACTTCTGATGAGCCCTACGGTCCTCCGCGCCATCGGAGGCATCGGCCTGGGCCTCGCCTGGCTGATCTGGCCGAACCGTAGCGACCGGATTCTGGCGAGGCTCCTCGGCCTCGCTTTGGTCTGGCTGGCCATGACATCGCTACGGGCCCTGGCCACGGCCCGACCAGGTGGGTGGCTGAGCCTCGTCGGGTCGCTGTCGACCCTCGGGGTCGGAGTTGTTCTGATCCTCGACCCCGACCGCTCCTCTCTGTTTGTCGGACGGCTGATCGGTTTCCTGCTCATCGGCTACGCGATCCTCGCGGCCTACAAGATCGTGCGAACGCCAGG
>CAZYLX010000023.1:0-13374 GCA_964648595.1 uncultured Acidimicrobiaceae bacterium | reverse complement strand
ACCGAAGCATCCGTAACAGCCTCGATCGAAGTGGGGGCACAACTCCCCGCAGCCCGCCTGGGTGACCGGTCCGAGGCACGGGGTGTTCGCTGCCACCATGACGCAGGTCTCGCCTCGGGCCTTGCACTCGGTGCAAACGCTCGTTGTTGGAATGCGGGCCGGGCGGTCGGCGAGCTGGGCTGCGATGAGCTCGATCAGTTGACTCCGATCGATCGGGCACCCTCGCAACTCGGTATCGACCTTCACATGATCGGCGATAGCCGTGGAGGTTTCGAGGATCTCGAGGTATTCGGGGTGGGGGTAGACCGCGCTTGCCAGTTCCTCGAGGTCGGCAGTGTTGCGTAGCGCCTGGATGCCACCGGCGGTTGCGCATGCGCCGATGGCGACCAGCACTCGTGATTGGTCTCGGATCTCACGGATCCGTTGTTCGTCGGCTGGTGTCGTGATCGAGCCCTCGACCAGCGACAGATCGTACGGCCCCGGTTGGAGGTCGCTCGAGGCCTCGGCGAAGTACGAAATCTCGACGTAGTCGGCCACGTCGAGGAGTTGATCCTCACAGTTGAGCAACGTCAGCTGGCAGCCGTCGCAGGAAGAGAACTTCCAGATCGCGAGGCGGGGACGGGGTCGCGCTGGAGATTGCACTGCTCAGAGCTCCGGGATCTGGTGGAAGGCGCCGAGCGATTCGGCGTCGATGACGGGTCCGCCTCGGCACACGAGGAGGGGGCCGAGCTGGCAATGGCCGCACAGCCCGATCCCGCATTGCATGTTGCGCTCCAGGGAGAGCCAGATCCGTTTCGCCGGCAGACCGAGGCGAAGCAGGCTGTCTGTTGTTGCCTGCATCATCAGGTCTGGTCCGCAAACGAACGCGGCAGTCGTCGGGCCGAGACCGGCGCACTGGCCGCTCTCGAGGACGTCGGTGACCTGTCCGATGGCACCCAGCCAGTGATCTGGCGCCTCGTCGACGGTGACCATCACCTCAGCCCCCGAGCGTTCCCAACGTTCGAGGTCGTGCTCGAACATCAGGTGATCGGGAGTGCGCGTGCCGTAGATCACCGTGAGCCGCTCGAGGAACGGGGCGCGGAGTGCTCGTTCGATCGCGGCCTTCAGCGGCGCGAGGCCGAGGCCACCAGCGACGATGACCAGCTCCGTCGATCTCAGCTCGGGCAGCGGCCACGGGGTTCCAAACGGCCCTCGAACCATGATGCTGCCGCCGATCGGGGTCTCGACCAGCGCGTTGGTGATCGGGCCGGCGCGTCGAATCGTGTAGTCATGATGGGTCCGGACGTCTGCGCTCGAGCTGATCGAGATCGCAGCCTCGCCGACACCCCATGCCCCCAACATGCTTGCCTGTGCTGGTTCGAAGCTCGGCAGCTCACCACTCGTCGGCACAACCGAAAGCGTTGCGGTGTCCGGCAGGTTCCAGATCTTGTTCACCACGCGATAGATCTGCGGGATCATCGGGACGGGCGCGGGTTCGGTGCCTCTGGTCATCACGCCTCGCCCTCCGAGGTGAAGAGTGCAACCTCGGCCGTGAGGTCGATTCCGACCGGGCACCAGGTGATGCATCGGCCGCAACCAACGCAGCCGCTCTCGCCGAACTGGTCGAACCAGGACGCCAACTTGTGTGTCGCCCACTGTCGGTACCGCGAGGCTGTCGACACTCGGACAGGTGAACTGCCGAGTTGCGAGAACGAGGAGCTGAAGCAGTTGTCCCAGACTCGCACGCGTTCCGAGACGTCGTTCTGCAGGTCCGTGACGTCCTCGGGGCTCGTGCAGAAGCACGTTGGGCAGACCAGCGTGCAGTTCCCACAGCTCAAGCACCGATCACCGATCTCGGCCCAGCGCTCGCTCTCGAGATTCGCGTAGAGCCGCTCCCGCAAACGGTCGGTGTCGAGTTTGCGGACAACCGTCGCTTCTGACCGGCGCCGCAGCTCTGCGACGTCCGCCTCGTCCGATGGTCCGGCGATTACTGATGGCAGAGTCTCGAGGATCTCGGCTCCAAGGTTTGATCCTGCCACCGCCATGTAGCGCACGCCCTCGGGTGACAGCAGTTCGGTCAGCGTGATGTCGGCATCGGCGTCAGCCCCCATGAACGGCCCTGTCTGCATCGACGAGCAGAAACAGGTCTCTGCAGGGTCACCGCAGTTGACGGCGATCAGCAGGCTCACCTCTCGCCCCGCGTGATAGGTCGGGTCGGCGTTGGTCTCTCGGTCGAGAACATGATCCTGTCGGTGGATCGCCGCCACTTCGCAGGGGCGTATGCCGAAGAATGCCCGACGAACGGGCTCTGGCTCGGCCTCGGTGACCTCGAGGTCACCAGTCGCCGTGCGCCGCATTGTCCACACTTGAGCTCGTGCTGGATGCAGCTCTCGTTTCGGGCCCGTTGGACCGACGGCGAAGCCGAAACGAGCATCATCGTTTCGAGGCGTCAGCCGGTACCGACCAGGACTCTGTTGATCGGTCCAACCGATTGGCAAGTCGTCGATGCCTTCCAAGTGGCCGAGGCCGATGACGCCGTCACTGACTGTCGGGCCGAGAACCTCGTAGCCCTTTGCCCTGACCTGTTGGAACAGCTGACCCAGGCCAGTGACATCGAAGACGACTTGTGCCATCGATCGCTGCGACTCGCTCGACTGGACGGTCATGTCAAGAGCGTGTTCCAGCGGCCGGCACCGCCGGGAGGGCCGAAAGTCCTGGCTGCGACCTCCTGTGGGGCGTTCAGACCGAATGAAGCCTGGGTCACCACGTTCCGCGTCGGCCGTCAGCTGCTTCGCTGCGATCGTCTCTGGCTTCGACGTCGGTGGGCACTGACGTCACTCAGGCGTCAGCCATGCCACGCAACACGGTGTTCACCTCGTCGATGTCCGCCAGCTCGATCCAGCGCTCGGCACTGGTGAAGCCCGCGGCCCGACGGGCCAGCGTGGCCGCCGCCCCCGTGACCGGCGATTCGTCGGTCATGTCGACGATACAGATGAGGTCCCAGTCGCCGACGTTGGAGTACCAAGCATCAGCGAGGGTTCCGCCGGCGTCGTGAACAAGTCGAGCGAGCCGATCCCTGCGCGCACTGGGACCATCGCGTAGAACACGCGACGCTTCGTCGGGAGAGATCTTGATCAGTCCGAGGTACTTCGCCATCAGCTTCTTCCTTCGTCGTTTGTCGCCGGGAGTTGCTCCCGATCGACTTCATCGTCGTTCGAGGATGGCGAACCGCGTAGGGCCGATGGACCTCTGAGCGAGCCCGAGAACGAGCGAAGAGCGGCACGTTGGCGGCGCATGATGACAACGCCACCGATCGTGCCGGTTGCGAAGGCGATCGCGGCCAAGCCCCCGACCAAGGGATTCTGTTCGAAGACCTCGCTCAGGCCTGCTTCGTATCCCCGATCGATGCCTCCGAAGATCACGATGTTGACCGCAGCGATGGCACCGACGATTGCGCCGATGCTCGCACCGACGGTGAGATCGAAGAACCATCCTTGCCACTCGCCATGCTCTTGCCCGGCGCCGTCGCTCGGTCTGCCGATCTGCGACTGTTGCATCCCTGGCGACCTTCTCTCCTCGTCCCAGCCACTGTGGCACGGGTCGGGGAGCGGGCGAAGGGCCCAACGTCCCCGAGCTGGCACTCGAAAATATCGTGAGAGAAACCCTGGCTCGCTGTCGATCGACTGCGAGGTCTCGAGGCAGTACGGTTGGTGTCCTGCCGGTGCTCGGAATCGGGTGTCCGGTCCGCGGTGTGAGTCCCTTCGAGGTCGTAGTGGTCGAACCGAGTCATCGCCAACGTGGGTCGGAAGCGGAGATCGATCTGACGGTACGACGTGACACCGAGCTCGATCACCTGGTGAACAAACTCTTGCCCTCGCGTCTTTTGGACGTCATCGAATCGGCCCCGGACGGGATGCTCATGACCGACGACACGGGCTGCATCGTCATGGTGAACCAGCAGCTGGAAGCGATGTTCGGTCACGATCGTGCGGATCTGGTCGGTCAATCCGTCGAGGTGCTCTTGCCAGAGCGCTTTCACGCTGGCCACCTCGGTCATCGTCACATGTTCCACAGCGACCCGAAGCGACGTGCGATGGGAGCTGGTCTCGATCTCTTGGCTCGGCGCAGTGACGGCAGCGAGTTCCCTGTCGAGGTGTCGCTGAGCCCGGCCAGCGCCCCACAAGATCAGGGTCACGTGATCGCGTCGATTCGAGACATCTCGGACCGTGCCGCCAGCGCGGAGCAATTGCACGAAGCACAGCTTCTGTTCCATGGGGCGTTCCATGATGGCCCGGTTCCGATGGCGCTGGTCGAGATCAGCCCACCGGCGGATCGGCTGATCATCGAGGCGAACCAGGCGATGGCCGATCTTCTCGGATACGACCGCAGGGACCTGTTGGGAATGTCGTTCGCCGAACTCACCCATCCTGAGGATCGCCCATCGGATGACCAGGCGGTGGTCAAGTTCGCGTCCGGCGAGATCGATAGTTATGCGCCGACGAAGCGGTATCTCCGGAGCGACGGTTCCTTGGTCTGGGTTCAACTCCATGTTTCGCCGCTCGTCCGCAGCGACGGGAGCGTGCTGGGGATCGCCCATGTGATCGACATCAGTGACCAGCTCGAGGCTCTTTCTGCCGAGCAGCGGCAAGAGTCCCTCCAACGAGCCGTATCCGCCGTGAGGTTGGTGATGTTGCGGGGCGCATCCCGGGAGGAGGGCCTTGGCCTGATCGCTCGCTCGGCCGCCGAGTGCCTTGATGCCGATGTCACCGTTCTGCTCACCCCTGGCCTTGCCGAAGACAGCCTGGAGATCGCGGCCTCGTTCAACCTCGACGCCGGTGCTCTGGCTGCCCTGTCGTTTTCTCAGCATTCCGGGGTGGTGGGCGAAGTGTTCCAGTCTGGCTCTGCGCTGACCTGCGAGCCAGGAGATCCACGGATCACTGCCGGCAACAAGGCGGTCATCGACGGGTCGCCCGTGGAATCGATCGTGGTTACGCCGATGCATGGTGGCGTCGAGACCGTCGGAATTCTTCTCGTCGTTCGCCGTGCCGGCGCCGTCCACCTCGATGCAGACGAGCTCGACTCCATCGAGGTCTTCGCGTCTGAAGCGGTCGTCGCCATCGAGCTGGCTGCAGCGACCGAGGCGCGTGGTCGGCTCGAGTTGCTCGAGGATCGCGAACGCATCGGACGCGACATGCACGACAATGTCATCGGTCGCCTTTTCGGAACAGGAATGAAGATTCAGGCCGTCGCCTCTTGTCTCGAGGACGGGCCGAAGGATCAGGTGTTCGCGGCAGTCGACGAGATCGACGAGACGATCAAGGAGATCCGATCGACGATCTACGGAATCAGGTCCGAGATCGACTGGGGAAAGGGCGTTCGGGGCGAAATCCTCGCTCTGGTAGTGGCCCAACGCGATGCGCTTGGCTTTGAACCAGGGGCGGACTTGGATGGCCCCATCGACGAGCTGGCGACAGAGGTCGTCGAGGAGCTCCTTTCAACATTGCGCGAAGCACTCCTGAACGCCGTGAAGTACGCCGAGGCCACGGCCTTGAACGTTTATGTACGGGTGGTCGGCGGGCGTCTCGATCTCGCCGTTGAAGACAACGGTGTCGGGTTCAACCCGGCAAAACTCGCTGGAGTCGAGCGTTCGCCACTGACGAACCATGGGTTGGCGAACATGGCTGATCGGGCGGCTGCTCTGGGTGGCCGAGTCGAGGTGATTTCTGAGCTGGGCGAGGGCACGTCAGTGCTGTGGACGGTTCCGATCCACGGCTGAGGTGTTCGTTGAGGTCAGCCGAGCGTCAGTCCACTTCCATCGAAGCTGCCCCTCAATTCCGCGAACCCATCGGTCCGCTGCACACCTTGAGCCGACTGGAGCGCGTCGGCGTCGAGTTCTTCAGGGTTGACAATGACGACCGAAAGCCCGCCGCACTGAGGCGGAAAGGACTCCATCAGGGCCTCGCACAACCGCGTGCTCGTGCTGCCCCAAACAACGAAGCCGGTGACCCTGGCATTGCCGGCGCCGTCGCTGCCCAGCAATTCGGCCACGCTCATTGGCTTGTCGGCCGTTGCTGTCGATCGAGTAGGTGGCTCAGCGGTGTCTCGTGTCAAGGGAACGCCATCGACTCTGACGATGATTTCGACGACACGTTCGGGGACGGCCTGTTCTTCGAACGGTCGGATGTAGTCGAGTCGAACGATCCCGGCTCCTGGTTTCGTTGCTTCGAAGACGAATGTCTCGGTTCCCGCCGCGCCGACCTGGTCGGTCTCTGGTGGAGAGAACACGGACGACCGCAGGACGAGGATGTCGGCGGTGGGTCCCAGGTCGAGGATCCAGGAGTGGCCAGTTGATGGGTTCGATTCGAGTTTGATGTGGAACTGGTCGCCGGTATCGACAAGGACCTCACTCCCGCTGTCAGATGCATCCAGGACGATACGTTGGGCGTCGCCGCCACAGGCTGCGAGCACGGCGACGAACAAGAGGCCGAGAGCGAAGTGGTTCACAGCTGAATCGTCGTCGTGACGGGCCGATGGTCACAGATTCGAAGGTCCCTCGCCAGCGCCGGGCATCGCCAATGGTGGCGACGGGGACCTTCTGCCCTTTCGCACCCTGTCATGTCGCGGCACCATCGCGATGAAAGGGTGATTGCTGTGGATGCCTTGTTCACCAACATTCTCTTCAGCCCACTCGGTGACAAGAGGAATCCCGCCGCGGTTCGACGGGTCGTAGAGCTCACGGGCGGCAACGATGCACGGCTCACGTTGTTCGGGGTGATCTCCGAACCGTCACGGCTCCAACGCGCATTGCACCGTTCCGGAACCATCGACGCTGTCCTTGAAGCGGAACAGAAAGCAATGTTGGCCAGGCTCGCACGCTGCACGCCCAAGAACGACAACGTGCGGGTCGAGTCGAGCGTCGCTGCCGGTGATCCCGCTCTGACCATCATCGAACGAGTGTTGCGATTCGGGCACGACCTCGTCGTCGTCACCACCGATGATGACGAGGAAGATCAGGCGACGATCAAACGCCTGCTGCGCAAGTGCCCGTGTCCGGTGTGGGTGATCCGTCCGTCAGCGGCACGCATCCAGCGAGTCCTTGTCGCTGTCAACCCCGAGCCGGCGGAGCTGGAGCTCAACCGCACCCTCCTCGAGCTTGCTGCCGCGATGGCCTCTCTCGGCGGCGGGGAACTCCACGTCGTTTGCGCCTGGGAGCTGTACGGCGAGGCGACGATGCGTTCGTCTGCCTTCTTGCACACATCGCCTCCGGAGCTCGAGGCGCTTCTGGTCAGCGAGGAGCAGCTCCACCGTCGAGCACTTGACGACCTACTTTCCGCAACGCACCTCGACGATCAACCCTGGCGGATCCATCTGCACAAGGGGCCAGCGGCGGAGGTCGTTCGCAGCGTCGCCGCGAAACACCGAATCAATCTCCTGCTGATGGGAACGGTCGCTCGAACCGGGGTCACTGGATTGATCATGGGAAATACGGCCGAAGCGGTCTTGGACCGTGTGCGCTGCTCGGTGATCGCCGCGAAGCCAACTGGGTTCGTGTCGCCCGTCGAGCGCACCTCGTGACCTCTAGGTACTGAGCTCCCTAGTCGGAGCTGTTCGCTGAGAGCGCACGGAGGAGGTCGAAGCTGGTGATGATCCCCACGCGTGCTCGATCCTCGACGATCAGATGATGCACGTTGAAGGACAGCATTTGGTCTGCAGCTGCAGACAGCGTTGCTTCCGGATGGATGCGGTAGACGGGGGAACTCATCGCTGTTGCAACAGGGAGTTCCTCGGACCAGTCATCAGCCAGGTCGGGTGACGTCAAGATTCCGACCACCTTGCCGTCGCGGAGCACGGGCAGTGCGTTGAGTCCAAGAGCGAGAATGAGATCGCGAGCCTGGCCGATCGTGTCGGTGGTCTCGACCGTGATGAGGTCATCGGTCATCAGATCATCGACGATGCGAGGTGGATCAATGGTGTGGGTCATGACGACACTCCAATCTGGCGGCGCTGACTTGAACAAGGGACGGAAGTCCTCGTTCAATCAGATCCCCATGGCTGATAGGTGTTGTGACACGGTCTCGATGGCAGCAGACACGTTCGGGTGCTCGGCAGCCAACCGCGTCGAGAGGGAGCTCGGAGGGCTCTCGGGTTCGGGGGAAGGAATCACTGCGACCGCGCATGTGGCGTGATGCGTCACGCTTCTGCTCGTCGAACCGAGCATCGACCGTGAGCCTCGGCCGACAACGAGCAACGACGCTTCTCTGCTTGCGAGAACCAGGCGCTCGGCCGCGTGGGAAAGGTACGCCTCGACGTGCATGTCGGGGACTGGAGCGCCGACGGCCTCACGGTCAGCGGTCACGAGCGCTACGGCGTGGCGCGCCATTTCGAGGGCGTGGCCATGCAGGACTCGGCCCGTCGAGGGCAGTTCAATGCTCAGCGCGGGGAAGGACCAGATCGTCAGCACCTCGATGCTGAGGTTCTTCTGCGTCGCGTAGTCGGCAGCCCACGCCAGCGCATGGGTTGCTCCGTCGGATCCATCGACGCCAACGACGATGTGACCGTCGGTGCTTTGTTCTGGTGGTTCACCGGGCAGGATCAGGTCTCCGGAAGTCATGTTTTGATTGGACACGAAGAACCGGCTCCCTGGCAGAGGCTTTGGGCCTGCGGTTTACGATGTTCGACTCTTCTGGCTTGGCAGCTTAGGACTTAGTGCCCTGCCGCCACCGGGGATGCCTTTGTCATCCTTCGCTCATGAAAGAACGATCTCCGAGAAGGATCGTGGTCGGCGTCGACGCGTCGGAACACTCACGCCAAGCCCTCCGTTGGGCTGGCTCGTTCGCGGCCCCCGGTGACTGCATCGAGCTTGTTCACGTCTGGAACCTCAATGCCATCGCCGGACTCGAAGCACCGCACCTCAATCCCAGCACCATGGAGGTGAGCGCGACCCAGTTGCTTCATGACACGGCCGACGAAGTGCTGGAAGACGAGGATCGGGAACGGTTCGAGCTCGAGTTCACCCCTCTTCACGGACATCCAGCGGAGCGTCTCATCGAGCGGTCGGAGGATGCTGACCTGGTTGTTGTCGGTCGGCGGGGACTCGGTGGCTTTCGAGCCCTGCTGCTCGGGTCGGTCAGCGGGGATGTGATCCACCACGCAACGTGCCCGGTGGTGGTGACACCTCCACCAGGCGAGTGACGAGTTATCGAAAGGGGGAGATCGTGACAGCGGTCCGAAGCTCAGAAGACGAAGTCTCTACATCAGCGGATGCTGCCAGGCCAGAGCCTGCGAGTGTCATCGTCGGAGTCGACGCCTCGCTGGGTGCGCACGCGGCCCTCGAGTGGGCGCACAACAACGCTGCCGACCTCGGCCCTGTGGTTGCCGTGTCATGCTGGCATCGACCGTGGTGGGACGTTTCGGCATTGGCGCTGGGACATGACTTGCCAGAAGCAACAAGTGCGCTCGAAGAGCGGGCACGTTTGGACGCCTATGCCGCTGTCAAGAAGGTTCGTTCGGCGTCGGAAACAGGACGCCTGACACCTCCTTCCGTGGTCACTCGGCACGGTGCCGCCGGCGACGTCCTCGTCGATCTGTCTCGCGAGGCGAGCTTGCTCGTCGTCGGGTCCCGCGGCCGAGGTCGGATCGCTGGTGCTCTTCTTGGTTCGACCAGCGCCTATTGCGCGCATCACGCCAGTGTCCCGGTGGCAATCGTTCCGCGCGGCGCCGACGCGACCGGGCCGATCAACCACGTCGCTATCGGCGTCGACGGCTCAGAGAACAGCATCGATGCGCTGCGCTGGGCGCTTCGCTTTGCACCGGTCGCTGCCGTCATCGATGTCTACTTCTCATGGATGACGCTCCCCATCGCGAACTCACTCACTGCTCCCGAACTCGATCGGGTTCGCAGTGCCAGTGAAGGTTTCCTCGATGCTGTGGTCGACCGGGTCATTGCGGAAGAGGGTCGCTGGGAGCGAACGGTCCGGCGTCATCTTTCCGTTGGTGAACCTGGTGCTGTGCTGACCGCAACGGAGGCCTCGATGATTGTCGTCGGAGCTCGGTCCGAAGGCGGATTTGCCTCCATCGTCGTCGGCTCTCCGGCGAACGATCTTGTCCGTACGACCGAGGCCGTCACGGTGCTTGTTCCGCCAATGGAGCAAGGGAAGGTTCAGGAAGCGTTTCATGGTGGTTGACCACACAAGCCCAGGCCGGAACCTTGCCCGGCGACCCGAAGACGTCATTGGTGTCTTCCTGCTCGACGACCACGAGGTCGTTCGCCGTGGCGTCGCCGACATGATCGATGCCGCCGATGGCCTTCGGGTGATCGGCGAAGCGGCCAGTGCAGCGCAGGCCCTCAATGTCGTGCGGGAGTGTGATCCGGACATTGCCGTGCTGGACGTTCGTTTGGCCGATGGCAACGGGATCGAGGTCTGTCGGGACATTCGGAACGACTTCCCAGATGTTCAGTGCCTCATCCTCACGTCGTTCGCCGACGATCAAGCCTTGATCGACGCGGCACTAGCTGGAGCGTCCGGCTACGTACTCAAACGAGTTCGAGGAAACGAGCTGATCGACTCGATCCGAAAGGTGGCAGCTGGTACCCAGCTGCTCGATTCCGCGACGGTGCGGATGGGGATGCGACGGCTGAAAGCAACAAACGAGGGTCGGGTGTCGACCTTGACCCCGCAAGAGCACCGCATCTTCGACCTCATCGGTGAGGGTTACTCGAACCGACAGATCGCGGACGAGATGTGCCTGGCGGAGAAGACCGTCAAGAACTACGTGTCGAACATGCTCGCGAAACTCGGCATGAGTCGACGTACGCAGGCTGCGGCGTTTGCTGCTCGTCTCGACGAACGACGCCGGCACTGGTTCGAGTAGGCGGGGACCTTCTGCTCTGACGTCTGTTTGCCCCTCGGCGCACGATGAGAAGACAGCCAGGAGCGACCAGTCGAGAGGGGAGGACAATGCGAGTTCTGATCTGCCCAGCGAGCACGCATGGGGCAACGGCCGAGATCGGCAGAAGGCTTGCCGACGTCCTGCGCCGCTTCGGCCTCGACGTCGATGTCGCCCAGCCAGAGCACATCCGCGATCTCCACCGATACGACGGTTTCGTTCTCGGGAGCGCGATCTACCGAGGGACGTGGAAACCTGAGGCGTTGATGCTCATCGATGAGCACGCCGAGGTGATCGCGGCCACACCAACGTGGTTGTTCAGCAGCGGCCCAATCACCGAGGATGAACCCTTCGAGCCGCTTCGTCCCGACGAGGAATCGAAGCTGCTGGAGGCTACAGGCGCGCGCGAACACCGATTGTTCGGCGGGCGGCTTGACATCGACGAGTTGTCGTTCACCGAACGCTGGCTGGCCCGATGGGTGAAGGCAAAGAGCGGAGATGCTCGACCGTGGGTCGAGATCGAGGAGTGGGCGATCCACATCGCGGCCGAACTCGTGAACGACCCGCATTCAGGCGCAGCTCCCACCGACGAATCGACCAGTACCTAGGAGGCAGCCGTGACCGATCCATCCGCAACTCAGGCCCCATGCCTGACCGGCGAATTCGACCCGATCACCGAGATCGCGGTCCCGATTCGGGCGAATCGACGCTACGACCGAGCGCTCGAAGTGGCTGCCACCCTCGCGGGGCGCTGGATTGTGCCGGTCCACATCGTGCATGTTCGAGTGCAAAACGACCCTGTCGACAACGATCGGCTCGAGGTCATTCGTTCCGCTTTCGATGCGCAGCACCCCGAGATTCGTACCGAATCGACGCTGCTGTCTGATGATGTCATCGCGCGAGCATTGAAGTCGGTCCTTCCTCCAACGGCGCTGATCGTGATGAGTTCAGACCACGCCGATCGCGACGGCTCGACCTCGACCGCAGAGGACATCTTGCGGCATCTTGGCGGGTTGGCGCTCATCGTTGGCCCCCACGCGGACTCCGAGCATGTCATCGCACCCGTCACCGTCGCGCTCGATGGTTCGCCAACGGCCGAGCGCGCGCTGCGTGCCGCGACCGCGTTCGCAGTGTCGATCGGCAGTCGAATCGAATTGGTGCAAGTGGTCAACAAGGCAACAAGTGATCACGTGGCGCGCCTCCGTGCTGAGGGGCAGAACGTGTCAGAGAGCGGTTACCTGCGAAGTGTTGCCGACCGGCTGACTGCAGAAGGCCAGAGCGTTGGATGGGCGTTGATCCACGACGAGGACCCCGTTCGCGGACTCATCGGTGCGAACGAGAATGTCGGCGGGGGACTGATCGTCATTGGCACCCACGGAGATACGGGTCTGACCCGGAGAATGCTCGGCTCCACTGCCATGGGCCTGGTCGCTGACAACAACTTCCCGGTGCTCGTGGTCACCACCGGTGGCCGTGACGAGCCGGAGCTCGACCAAGGCAAAAGCGAATCGACGTAGCCGTCGTCAACTGACCTGCACGACGCATCGGCGTCGTCACGTGGAATGGAGCGAAGAATGTTTTCCCGAATCGTTGTCGGCACGGATGGATCTCCGGATGCGACCGAGGCCGTGAAAGCCGCCGGCCAGCTGGCCAGCGTCGCTCCAGCCAGCGAGGTCCATGTCGTCACGGCCTACCAACGGTTGACCCCGGCGCAGCTTCGGAGCATGAATAGGCAACTCCCCCAGGAGTTCCACGATCAACTGACTGGTGACCTCGTGGCCCGTTCTGCGCTCGAGGATGCCGGAGACATCCTCACCGCTCGCGGCGTCGACCACACGACGCGGCACGTGAATCTCGATCCGGCGGATGCGGTCCTCGCTCTGGCCAAGGAGGTTGGTGCGGACGTCATCGTGGTCGGGTCACGTGGAGAAGGTGCGATCGATCGGCTGCGACACGGCAGTACGTCGACGCGGGTGATGCACGACGCTCCCTGCAGCGTGTTGGTTGTCAAGCACGCTGGGTGAGAGGGTGCTGCGGCTGGTCCGCGGACCCCACCAGCGGCACGCGGCGCTCTGCTGGTGGCACAGGCCCTACGTTCGGGCGACGCCCGCTTGTTCGAACTGGGCGAGTGCCGCTAGGGCGTCGGAGCCAAAGACGGCAGAGGGTCCGCCTCCCATCATGATGGCGACGCCGATCGCCTCTTCGACTTGGGCACGAGAAGCACCCGCACGCAACGCGTCATGAACGTGGAAGGCGATGCAGCCCTCACAGTGTGAGGTGATGCCGATCGCCAAAGCGATCAGCTCCTTGGTAGCACCATCGAGCGCTCCTGGTTCCATGGCCGACCGGTGGAGCTTGCCAAAGCCGCTCATGGTCGGCCCGATCGCGTCACTCAGCGAGCGAAACCCTGCTTGGAGTTCGTGATGGCGAGCAACGTAGTTGACGGAGTGCTGTTGGGTTGTTTCGTTGACCACCTCATGCCTCACTTTCGAGCATCTTGAGAAGGTC
>CAZYLX010000022.1:0-13421 GCA_964648595.1 uncultured Acidimicrobiaceae bacterium | reverse complement strand
CAGAGCAACGTGGATGCCGGGGAGGAATCGTGACCGACACGGTCATCTCGCTCGGTCTCGCACTGAGCACGCGTTCGTGGCGCGGCGTCCTGCAGCGCCACTGCCGCGACCATGTCGCCGACGTCAACGCGTCCTTGCTCCGCGATGTGCTCGACGCCGCGAGTGGTGATGTCTCGGTTGTGATTCTCGACGACGACACGAGCTGGCTTTCTGTTCCGGCGATGACGCAGATGCGAGACGCGGGCGTGGTTGTCATCGGGCTCTACGATCCGGCCGAGTCCGATGGCCACGGTGAACGACATCTTCAACGCCTCGGGATTGACGTCGTCCGTCCCTGCTCACTCGAGGTCGAAGAACTCATCGAGACGGTGCGTTCGATGGCCCCCGACCAGCATGTGGCTGAACGCTTCTCTGAACTGGTCGAGATCGAAGACGACCGCATCCCGCGTTCGGATCGTCAGATCCTGGCGGTGGGCGGTCCTGCGGGCGCTGGGGCTACTGAAGTCAGCATTGCCCTCTCCCAGCTCTGGGGCGGCGTTCGCCCACTTCTGATCGACGTTGACGAGACCAATCCGTCGATCGCACGCCGGCTCGGACTTGCGATCCACCCGCACATCATCACAGCGGTCGAGGCGCTTCGCGGTGAGCGATTCTCGTTCGATGATGAGCGGGACACGATCGACTCATGCCTTGCTCGCTCCGTGGTCGGATCCCGTTCGCTGCCGTTCGACGTCATCGTTGGTCTCGCTTCGCGCGATGACTGGTCGCTTCTCCGGCCAGACGACGTTGGCGC
Source organism: uncultured Acidimicrobiaceae bacterium (assembly GCA_964648595.1). Lineage (GTDB taxonomy): Bacteria > Actinomycetota > Acidimicrobiia > Acidimicrobiales > SZUA-35 > SZUA-35. Next base: position 12,628 of record CAZYLX010000022.1, on the reverse strand, counting down.
CCTCGTTGAGGAACTCTCTGCCCGCTGGTCGGTGGTCGTCGCCCGGCTCGGTCCCAATCTCGAAGACCTCGCTCGACATGGGAATCGCTACGAGGTATCTCGGACCGTGGTGCGTCGAGCCACGCGCATCGTCGGTGTCTGTGACGGCACCACGGTCGGTGCGCTGCGGTTCTTCGACTGGCTTGTCGACGTTGTGTCGCTCGCCGACGAAACGCCGATCGACCTCGTGATCAACCGGTGTCCGGCCTCGCCGACAGCGCGGACCCAACTGCTTCTTCAGATCGATGAAATCGCTGGTCCCCGGATCGGGGACGTCGTCATGTGTCGACGCGACAAGCGAGTCGAGCGAGCGGCGTGGGACGCCGATCTCGTCGCAAGAGGCAGCTTCTTGAAGGCCATTGGTGGGCTTCCGTTCGACTCAACGGTCTCACTTCGCACCGGCACCAATGGGGCACCGAAAGCGTCTGAGTCGGGGCAGGAATCAACATCCGATCAGGTCGGCGATCCCGTCGGTTCTGGCGAGGGAGACGTGGCGGCATGACGGTGGCCCCGCCGGTCCTCGACGCATACGAGAACCTTCGGTTCGCCTGTTTGGACGAACTGCGCCTTCGCGGCCTCGACACGGGCTCGCCGGGGGAGGTCTTGTCGATGATCCGTTCCCTGGTCGACCAGTACCAGATTCAGGCAACGTCGAGCGGCGGCCGGCGGCCGCTCCACGATCCAGCATCGATGGTCGAGCGCCTTGCCCGCTCACTTCTCGATTTCGGTCCGCTCACGCCGTTCCTCGACGGAACGATCGAATACGAAGAGTTGATCGTCCATGGCGAGGAGGTCAGCTTCATCGATTCGTCTGGTCGATTGGTCGCCCACGACGAACCAGTGAGTGAACACGAAGTCGAACACATCGTGTCGAAACTGCTCGCCTCCGTTGGGGTCTCCGCTGACGAGGGTCATCCGATCGTTCAGACTCAGATACTCGACGGCACGGCGCGTCTCGGCGTCGTGTTGCCACCAATCGCTGATCGGATCGATGTCACGATTCGGCGGTATCTGACCAAGCGGGAAACCTTCGACGAACTGATCGAATGGGATGCGATCTCTCCCGCTGCTGCTGCATTGTTGACGGTGTCGCTCCGCACTCCCACGGGTGTGATCGTCACGGGCCAGCCCGGATCAGGCAAGACCACGATGGTCAACGCCCTCCTGCGTTCGGCTGAACCCAGCCTCCGAGTGATCGTGTGCGAGGACACGCCTGAGCTGTCGGCCGATCATCTCCACGCCGCGCGCTGGCGCACGCGGCCGCCGGGACCGGAAGGAACCGGCGAGGTCAGTCTTCGTCATCTCGTCCGCATGTCGCTGGGCATGAGACCCGATCTGATTGCGGTAGGGGAGGTTCGTGGCGAGGAGGCGTACGAGCTCACTCGAGCCGGAAATGCCGGGTGCGGCATGATCTCGACCATCCACGCCAACAGCGCACGGCAGGGACTCCAGGCGCTGGTCTCGACGGCATCGATGGCCGGTCCGAACGTTTCGCCGGATCAGATCCGCAGCGTGTTCAGTTCGATCGTCGACCTGGTGGTGCACACAGCGAAGGAACCGACTGCCGCAACCGGCACGGGCCGAGGTGGCCGACGACAAGTGATGGAGATCGTGGCGATCCCGTCGATGCAGGGTGCCGAGGTCGACTTCACGGTCGAGCCGATCTTTGCTCGCGAGGACTTCGGTGCCCCGCTCGTCTGGACGGGAAGCCCACTTCCAACCGAGTTCGAGGTTCGCCTGGGACGGGTGCTGCGTCCGCATGGCATGACGGTCACCGAGCTCCTCGACGGGACCAAGGAACTCTGATGCGGCTCGTGGCCGGCCTCGCCGCTGGATTGTTCGTGTACCTGTCGATTGGGACGTTGGTCGGCATCTCGCCGTCGTGGCTTGGTCGCGTCACGGAGCGTCCTCGCGATGAACGATGGCGGGAATGGTTGCAGCAGGCCGACGCCAATGTCACTCCCGCTCAGTTCATCGGCGTGTCGGCTGGTCTTGGCCTGATCGTCGGGTCCATCGTTGGTCTCGTCGTTGGGGTCCCCGCGCTCGGCGCAGTAGCGGGAATGGTGGCTGCCACCGCTCCACAGATGGTCTTCGCCCGACGACGACAAGCACTGGTGAGGGCCCGCCTTGCTGCTTGGCCCGATGCGCTTCGTGACATCATCACTCACCTCAGGGCGTCATTGTCTTTGCATGCCAGCCTCTGCGAAGTTGGTCGCTCGGGCCCGCAGCCACTGCGGCCCTACTTCAATCGATACGCCGGCCTCTCCGGAGCTCTCGATCAACGCACGGCTTTGGAAGTCGTACGCGAAGACCTCGCCGACCCTCTGAGTGACCGAGTGGTCGAGGTGCTCCTCGTCGCATTCGACCAAGGGTCCTCGGTTGTGATTGATATTCTCGACGAGCTCGCGTCCTCTTCGTCGGAAGACCTTCGGCTGCTCGACGAGATCGAGACGCTGCAACTGGAGACCAAGTTGGAAGCAAGGGGTGCCGCTGTGCTCCCGTTTGTTGTTCTTGCCATGCTCTGTCTTTTCACGCCCGGGTATCGATCGTTCTATGCAACCTCAGCCGGCTGGATGGTCGTGACAATCGGGTCGGCAATGAGCTTCGGGGGGCTGCTGTTCATCAAGCGCCTCGGGCGCGTACCTACCGAGGACCGAATCCTCTCAGTCGGGTCACCGCGATGATCGAAGCTCCGGCGTTCGCCGCTCTTCTCGCTGCTGCAACAGCAATGCTCGGGGTACGACTGATGTGGCCTCCGCGCCGGGTGCTCGCACCACGCCTTCGTCCTTACTCGGCGCTCTCCCGATCCCGACTTGGGACTGGCTATGCCGACGTCTCGATCGTGTCGCTCACCGTGATCGACGATCGTTCGCCTGTCCGAAGGGTGTTGGGCCCGATCCTTGATCGGTTGGCCGACGGCCTCAGTCGGTTGATCGATGCCGCAGACGCAGACACGGTCGCGACCCGTCTTCGCCACGCCGGGTTCCGGGACGTCAGGCCGGAGCAGTATCGCATGCGCCAACTCGCGTACACGGTGGGTGGCGTCGTCCTCGGCGCCACCCTGGGTGCTGCGGTTTTCCAGTCGGTCCCCCTCACTTTCTTGTTGATCGGCTGTTTCGGGTTCTCTGCGGCAACGGTGCAGCGCACTCGTGTCGAGCGGGCAACTCGCGAGCGGGCTGCTTGCATGCGGAACGAGTCCTACACCGTTGCGCAGCTCGTCGCGGTCCACATTCGGAGTGGCCACGGACCCGTCGATGCCGTGCGCTCTGTCTGCGCTCTCGGTCGAGGCCCGGTGGTTGAGGAGCTCAGGGACGCTCTCCGCTGGATTGGCGGAGGAATGAGCCCGCAGCGGGCCTACGACAAGCTGGCAGAGGCCACACCTGAACCTGCTGCGGCCCGCCTGTATCGCCTGTTGTCGGCGTCAGCTCGCTCGGGCGGCGACATCAGCGACGCGCTCCTCGCCGTCGGTACAGACCTTCGGGGTGAGCGCCGGGAGGAACTCGCACGCTGGGCGGTCAAGCGACGAACGGCCATGTTGCTCCCGCTGCTTCTGTTCATTGCTCCGGTGATGGTGTTGTTTGTCGGCGCGGCGCTGCCCGCGCTGGTGATGGGGCGATGAACCGCTCCTTTGAGACGGTTGGTGCTGAGGCATCGACCCCGAACGTGTGGAGAACACGATGAAGGAAACTAGTGACGTGAATGCGGTCGAATCGATCGCTCAGATTCGACCAGGTGAGCGTGGCGCTGGTGTTGTCGAGTGGCTCGGCATCAGCGCTCTGTCGATCGGAATGCTGGTCGTCATGTTCACCGCGATGGAGGCCCTTGGGCTCGATGTCGTGGCTCAGATCCGTGCCTCGCTGGGACTCTGACCGTCGAGGCGCCGAGCGAGGGTCTGCGACGATCACGACGCTGGTGGCGTTCGGGCTGTTCCTGGCCTTCTTCACGCTGTTCGCCCAATTCGCCGTATGGCAGTATGGGCGTGGTGCGATTCGGTCTGCAGCGTTGGAGGCAGCACGCGCTGCGTCGCCCGTCGGGGCGATGCCCGGAGCGTGTGAGCGCCGGTTCGACGACGTGGCAGCCGGTTTGCTCGGCGGGCCTCTCGGCGATCAGGTGTCCGCGCCGCGATGTGTCATCGGAACCGATCTGGTGGTCGTGTCAGCAGATGTGCGGTTTGAGCCCTGGCTGCCAATCTCGCCGGAGTGGTCGTTCACTGTGACGGCGACCGCAGCGCGCGAGGTGGAGCCGGAATGAGGCTGATTGATCGCGGCCGCCGGTCAGAACGCGGAAGTGTGCTGATCGAATTCCCGATGGTGATCGGGTTGATCTTGATTCCCTTCGGCATGCTCGCGCTTTCCGCTCCAACGTGGGTCGAACGCCAGACTGCTGCTCGAGATGCCGCCGCTGAGTCAGCCCGCTCGTTGGTGGTGCCCGAACGCGATTCTCTGATGACACCGGACGCCCTGATTCGCCAAATCGAGGCCGGCTACGGCCTGCCTGCGGGATCACTTCGGGCCGAGATCCCTGCCGAAGGCTTCCTTCCCGGCGAGGCGGTCACCGTTGCCGTGACCGTCGAGATTCCGGCGTTGTCGATTCCCATCTTCGGCAACGTTGGGTCCGTTGACTGGACAGCTGAGCACACGGAACGATTCCCGGACTACGGAGCTGATCGATGAGTGCGTACCAGCGAGATCGCTCGAGTGAGCGTGGCACGATGACACTGCTCGGGATCGGGTTGTCAGCGATGTTGCTTTTCGTTGGCGGCTTCAGCCTGGATCTGTGGCGCGCGCACAGCGAGCGTCGGGCTCTTGCCGAGCTCGCCGACGCAGCCGCAGCTGCCGGAGCGAACGGTATCGACACCTCGATCTACCGATCGAGCGGCGAACTCGTCTTGGATCCGTCGCTCGCAGAACAGTTGGCGTGGGAGAGCATCGCCGGGCAAGCCGATCAACGGTCGTTGGCGGGCACTCCCGTGGTTTCGGCAACGGCCGGCGTCGTTGTCGTCCAAGTCGGAGGAGTTGTCGAGATGACACTGCTCCGAGTCTTGTCTGGCGGCGAGCCGTTCCTCATCGAGGTCACCGCTGAGGCCGCTCCGGTTCGAGGCCTCGACCCTTAGGCGGGCGTTGACTCCTGGTCACCGCTCCCGCTCACCGATACGCCGGACGTTGAGCCACGCAATCGTGAGCAAGAACGGCAACGCGAGCACGTGGGAGACCGTCAAGAAGAGGATTGCCGTCGATCCCAGATCCCAGTTGTCGGTGACGACGTACTCGACGTCGTCCAGAAAGAGCTGGGTATATCCTCGGTCGGCTTCCTCGTAGCTCCGGCCCTGAAGCTTGACGGCGTTGAACCGGATCCAGGAGCCCGTCGCCGAGCCAAGAACGGTCAGGACAATGGCAAGCACTGCGATCCAGGGGACGTTGAACGCAACCTTGTAGGCGAACCACGCTCCACCGAGCAGTGCCACAATCCCGCCGGCGGTCGCAAAAACGCCGTGGAGGTCTGCGATGCCCTCCGAGGGTGCAGCACGTTGTCGAGAGCCACTCCCGGCAACGTGAGCGAACCACGACGGGTCGGACTCGTGGGTGAAGAACTGCCAAAGACCCGTGCCGATCAAGCCGGCCAGGATCACGATCGACACTCCGGCGAGCACGCGCACGCCCCTCTGTTGCTCCGGCGTCAGGGTTGACCGGAACCTTGCCCGGACGCCTTCCAACCTGCCCAGCATCACGCCAAGTTACTTCGTGTCCTGATCGAGGTCACGGCTGAGGCCGTTCCGGTTCGAGGTCTCGACCCTTAGGTGAGCGTTGACTCGTGGTCTCGCCGAGCTGTGAAGCTGTAGCAGCCACCGGTGACGTTGCGGCCGTGCACGAACTCGATATTGCCCACCGCCAGCAATTGCCGAACATGGTCCGTGAGTGATTCGCCCTGGTCGACGTGACGCACATGTTCGTACGCGATTCGGCGATCGTATGAGTAGGGCCGAAGCACCATCGGTGACTGGTCGAGCGCAGGCGGCAGCGTCTCGGTTTCGGGCGGGCCATCGCACCCATCGACATGCACAACGACGGGGCCGACCTCTCGATAGGGCCCATCCCACTCGAATGGCGACCACGCAATGATGGCTACCCGTTCGCCAGGAGCTGAATCGTTCAGGCAGCATCGAAGGGGCCAACCTCCCTCGTGATCAACGAACGGTTCGATCGCATGGCCACCGTGGTCCACCCCGACGGACAAAGCGTTGCGGAGATCGTCGGGGTCGATGCCGGAGTAGTTGATTGAATCGCTCATCGAACGATCATGCGCCCGATGATTCTCTGGTGCTAGCGGCTTTCGGACGTTCGCCTTCAGACAGCAGGAGGTTCCTTGTCGGTGCAGTCAGCCGTGGGCGTCAGTGCACCCGAGGCGTCCCGCGATGCCACGGAGTATTCGATCACCCCTGAGCGGTCCGAGTCGATGAAGCTCGCGTCAGAGGTTCGGCCTCGCCAGAAGGGGCCGCTGCCGTCGACCGTTCGATACACAATCGTGTCGACCGCTCCGAGCCCTGGTTCCCAGACAACGGTGACCAAACCATCCAGGCGGGTGAACGTGCAGTTGGTCGGAGGTTCGAACGCCGGTGGGGGAGGCGAAGTGTCGACACATGTTGCTGGCTCGCTGACGAGTCCGGCTGCGCTCTTCGAGGCAACGAAATACTCGATCAGGCCAGGCCGATCGGGCTGTTGAAACGTCGTCTCGCTCGTTCGTGCCTGCCAATACGGGCCGTTGCCGGTCACGGTTCGGGAGATGATCGTGTCAACCGCACCACCACCCGGTTGCCAGGAGACCGTGATCGTTCCGTCGACTCTGGTGAACGCGCAATCGACCGGCGGCTCCGGATCATCGAGCCCAGGTAGCGGCGGAGATGTATCGGCGCAGGTGGTCGATGCTGCTGACAGCGTCCCGTCGATCGCCCTGGAACGAACCCGGTAGGTGAGATTGGCGAATCGATCGCTGTCGATGAGCTCGGTTTCGGCGGTCCGGCCCCGCCAGTAGGCCGGGCCTCCGTTGACGGTTCGGAACACGACGTAGTCGGTGGCATCGGCAACCGAGATCCACGAGACCGTGATGAAGCCTTCGTCCCTTGCCCACTCGCACGTTGGGGGTGGCTGAAGAGGAGCTGGAGCCGGATCAGGCTCGGTGCACGCTTGGGCGGGGGAGAGCGTCCCGTCTGCGCTGATCGCTGCCACCTCATAGCTGCTGTCCGGAACGGATGCCTCGCTGAACGAGAGCTGCGGTCCGGTCGACACGTTCTCCGGAGCGGCCCCATCGATTAAGCGAGTCAGCTCGTATCCAGCCGCTTGGAAGGATGGCCGCCAAGCGACTTCCACCGTGTTGCCGGTGATCGTTGAATCGCATCGGGTCGGAGCGGCCGGCGCTCCAGGCGGCGTGCCACCGAAGGCCGGGTCGTTGGCCATGTCGTAGAACGCCTGTGTGTCGGTGTGGCTCCGCGTCAGGTAGTCGCAGCCCGGATTGAGCGGATCGAACTCGTAGAAGTAGGACGCCAAGCTGAACTGTCCGTAGGCGGGATCAGCAAGAGTCGTCGCTGCGTCGGTCAGCCACGTCGCACGTCTGGTGGGGTCGGCTTCGTCGGCAACCGAAGCGAATTCGGAGAGCATCAGCTCAACCCCAGGATTGGCAGCACCCCAAGCCCGCTGTCCCTCGATGAGCTGGCTCAGGCTGGACCATGACGTCGGCTCAGCCGGTCGACAACTAGCGAAGTTGTATGCGTCGCCGCCGACTGCATCGACCCAGGCATCGCCCGGATACCACTGGTCGAACGCTCGACGATCGGCGACGGGGTACTCGAAAGCCGGTGATGTGACGATCAGCAATCGGCCGAGCGTTGCCAGCCCTTCGTCGGCGAACACCGCCATCGTGTTCTGCCATGCAGCCTGGAACTCGGCAGCCGAGCCGAGCGGAGTGTTCTTGGCAGCCTCCGGCTCGTGGTTGAACGTGACGTAGACCTGATCCTGGTAGGGAGATAGTCGCGCCGCCCAACGCACGATGTCGTCGTGAAGTTCGCTGCCAGGCGCTGCGGAGGCGATGTCGGCCCACGAGATCAGGGAACCGTCGGTTCGCCGGGGGAAGATCGAGACCAGCAGTGTTCGGCCCTCAGCCAAATGGAGGCGTTCCTCGGCATCGGGAAAGACCGAGTCCCATCGTTCGAAGACCCGAACGCCACCGATCTCGCGGTCGAGCTCGCCATCGAGCACACGAAGGCCCGGCTTCGTCGACCCGAACTCGATCCCGCCCTGGCCTGGCGTGTCTTGCGCTGCTGCGGGCGCAACGTCGGCCAGCACGTACGACGTGGCCATCATGAGAACCGCAACGATCACACTCGTCGCCCGCGCCAATTGTCCGCTCGCCCTTCCCACCATCAGGCCAGGGTAGAACGAAGGCCGGGTCAGGCGTCGTGCAGCATCTCGTCGGCGAGGCCGGGGTAGACGGCTTGCATCGTGTGGAGAAGGCCCTCCAGCTTCATCGCCTTCGATTTGGAGCCCTTCACTTTCAGATTTCGAAACATCAGTGCCCGGCCGAGCGGGAGCGTGCCGAGCAGCAACTCGTGCATCGAATTCGCGGTCAGATCGGCTGACAGGGTCGCGTCGATGTCGTTCGCGCCGAACGACGTCTGCACGGGCTTCGAACGGCCGTCGACCCACAACTCCGAGTCGGGTTCGCGGAGTTGGAACCTGACCACCATCTGCTGCTCGACGAGGTCGTCCATGCCATCGGGGTCGTCAGATTCGATCTGGTCGAACATCCGGGTGAACAACGCTTCGAACTGGGCTGCGTCCACGTAGATCTGGCTCATGGACGGAACTGTACCGCTCTCGCACAGCAGGCTGTAGAACTCCTCGTCGTGGGCCCCACGACCTCGTCCGGCTGGGGCGAGGTGGCCTTCAGACGAGGGGCCAGGGGTAGCGCTGGCCGCCGGTCTCATCGTCGGGGAAACGCCCTTCTTCGAGCACGGCGCGAGCTCGGCTGACCATGGCATCGACTTCGAAGGTGTCGAGCAGACGGGCGAGCGAATCACGAGGGCCGTTCTCGACGAAACGTCCGATGGCCTCGAGCGACTCGTTCGGAATGGCTTCATCGACGAAATCCCACATGACCGTTCGCAGCTTGTACTGAGCGTGGAACGCCAGGCCATGGTCGATCCCGTAGATCCGTCCATCACCGCCCAAAAGGCAGTGGCCCGCTTTGCGATCGGTGTTGTTGGCGATCAGATCCAGCACGCAGAGGCGGCGTAGATCGTCGCCGCCGACGTCCTCTTCCATCAGCGTGAAGTAGTGCTCGGAGAAATGGGCTTTCACGAACGCTTGGAGTGACCCCGGCCCGAGCTCTGCGTCGACCAGCAGCGTTGGCGGAATGACATCGAACCCGAGCTGGTCAGCCAGCTCGTACATGGCGACTTCTCGCTTGTAGAGCCCATCGGGGAAGTCCCAGAGCGGCCGCTCGCCCTGCCCTGGCTTGTAGATGGCGCGATGGCTGGCGTCGCCCTTGGTCATCGTGACGAGCAACGTGGCGTTGGAGCTGTATGGCATGCGCCCCTCGACCTCCATGTCGCCGACAGCGAGCAACTCGATCAGATCCTCAGTGGGAAGGTCGAACGCAGTGTCATTGTCTGGGGGTTCGATCGTCGCCACTCAGCGGTCCATCAGTTGAGACGGGGGCACGCATGCCCACCAGGGCTCTCCGGTTGACCACAAAGACGACACGGTGGACGGCCACCGGTCATGAGCGTCTCGGATGCGGCAATGAACGCGGCAGCCTGAGCGACGCTGAGGTGAATCCGCAACGAAGCGGTGTCCGGCTCACCGAAGAGATCCTCGATTGGATTGCCCTCTTCATCGAAGTCTTCGTCGATCGCGATTTCTTCGACGACGAGGACGACCTCGTTGTCTGATTCGTCGACCCCGACAGCGATCTGGCCGACCACCCATTCCGGCAGAGCCGGCTCGATGAGCGGAACCGGCTCGGCGGACTGTGGTTCAGGAGACGGAAGGTCGGCGATGACGGTCTGGAGGAACGTGGCCAGGGCCGACACCTGCTGCTTCTCGAGCTTCACCGACACGTAGTGGTTGGCGTCGCCGGCCTGCAAGTAGAACACGCGCGCGCCGGGCTCACCGATGGCCCCGGCGGTGAAATGGGTGACCTCTCGGAATTCGAAGGACTCGCTCATGGCTCGGCTCGTTGTTCGGGTTCGGGGAGCAGGGACACGATCAGCTCGGCACCAATGCCGAGAGGTCGTCACCCATCGAGTTCACGGCGAGCACCATGGGCCCACCGCTGGTGTAGAGGATGGCAGTGATCGAACACGGTCCCACCACGATGCGCTGGAACAAGTCGAGGTGAGTTCCCATGGCGTCGGCAACAGCCGCCTTGATCGTGTCGGCATGGGAGGTGGCGACGATGGTCTCGCCTGGATGCTCGGCAACGAGTTCTTGGATGGCACCCGTCATGCGGGTCTGCATCTCGGAGAAGGATTCGCCCCCCGGAAAGCGGAAGCCGCTGGGGTAGCGCTGCACCTGGGACCACTCCGGAAGCTTGTTGAGTTCGGTGAGTTTGCGGCCGGTCCACTGACCAAAATCAGCTTCGATCAAGCCCTTCTTGACGCGCACTCGCTTGCCGACGGCCTTGGCGATCGGTGCCGCTGTCTCGCGGGTTCGCTCCATCGGGGAGGCGTACACGGCAGCGATCTTGTTCTCGCCAAGCGCGGCGATCCGCTCTGCCGCCTTCGTGGCCTGCGCGATGCCTTCATCTCCGAGATGAAGACCGGCGGCACGACCGGGTAGCACTTTGCCAGTGGTCGGAGTTCGGCCATGTCGGACCAAGAGCACAAGCGTTGGCTTCGTGCCCTCTGTCTTCTTGGCGGAGCGACCGGCCCCTCGGGCGCCGGACTTCTTCACCGTCGCCTTCTTGGTGGCGGCCTTCTTCGTTGCCGTTTTTGGTGTTGACTTCTTCTCTGCAGGTGCCATCGAGGCGACACGGTATCTACGGTGCGAGCATGACGGCCCATCGTGAGCTCGCTCTGATCGCCAGCGAGGTCTCCGAGTGTCATCGCTGCCCGCGTTTGGTCGAATGGCGAGAGCAGGTCGCGGCCGAGAAGCGGGCTGCGTATCGCGACGACGACTATTGGGGTCGGGGCGTACCGCCGTTCGGTGATCCCGATGCTTCGGTTGCCGTGATCGGCTTGGCACCTGCCGCCCACGGTGCCAATCGCACGGGCCGCATGTTCACTGGCGATCGTTCCGGCGACTGGCTGTATCGAGCGATGTATCGGGCTGGGTTCGCGAATCAGCCGGAGTCGATCGACATCGACGATGGCTTGGTCCTGACCGACGCCATCGTGACCTCACCAGTGAAGTGCGCCCCTCCGGCCAACAAGCCGACGACAACCGAGCGAGACACCTGCCGTCCGTTCCTCGACCGTGAGATCGCTGCTGTTGATCCAACCGTGTTCGTTGCCCTTGGTGGCTTTGCATACCAGGCGCTGGCGACCTACTTCGAGGTCAGGCCGAAGCCGCGTTTCGGCCACGGGGTCGAGGTGCCGATTCCGGTCGGAGAGAACGGTCGTCAACGCACGATCATCTGCTCGTACCACGTGAGCCAGCAGAACACGTTCACGGGTCGCCTCACCGAGGGCATGCTCGACGCCGTCTTCTCCAGGGCACGGGTGTTGGCTGGTCTTGCTCGCTGAACGGATCGTCGCCCCGCACGAACGGATGCCAAGAGCCCGCTTTCAAGCAGACATGAGGCGAACAATCCGAACAGCCCATTTGGCGCCTGAGAGATTCAGGTTCTGGCCGAAATCTGCCGAAGCATGGGGCATGTTCAAGGCAGGAAGCCCGCAAGATGCCAGGCCGGCCGTCGTCGATGGTCGTGTGGTCATGCTCCCGACTCTCTCGGGTCTCGTGAGCGGGAGACCCGCGGTGCCCGGTCAAGACTCTCGGCATCTGTGGAACGCCTTGGCCGCAGCTGTCTTGGCTGAGGATGCGTTCTCCGAGGCTGATCTCGATCCATCGAGCCCGCTGGCCGAAGTGATCGACATCGCCGAGTATCGAACCTCCCACGAGAACTGATCCTCTCTGATCCGTCACACGGATCCGAGGTAGGCCTGCCGTAGATCGGCACCCACGGGGTGGGGTCTACGTGTACCTTCGGCGTTGTGACTCAGCGCCTTCGAATCGTTGCCTGCGTATTGGCTGGCGTCGTTGCGTCGTTGGTGGTTTCGGGGTGCGGGACCGACGAGGCGACCGAGTACAACTCCGACAACCGAGAAGCGTTCTTGGCCGCGTGTATCGATGCGGATGTCGACGGGCTGTACCAACAGCGGCTCTGCCTTTGTGCCTACGAAGAGGCCGAGGCGTCGATTCCTTTTGAACGGTTCCGAGAGATCAACGAGCAGCTGGAAGACGCCGACACCCCAGCGCTCCCCGAGGAACTGCTCGACGTGCTGGCTTCGTGCATCATCGAAGAAGGCGATCTCTGATCGCGGGAGGCAGTGATCTCTGATCGCGGGAGGCAGTGATCTGCGATCGGGTGAGGCTGC
>CAZYLX010000021.1:0-13430 GCA_964648595.1 uncultured Acidimicrobiaceae bacterium | reverse complement strand
AGGGTGCGATTCGATGGCCCGACAAGATCGGGCTCGCAAACGATGATCTGGCGGATCGTCCAGATGATGTTGTAGTGCGTGAGCGTGCAGCCCTTCGGGCGGCCCGTCGTACCGGAGGTGTAGACCAGCGTCGCAGTTTTGTCGTGCTCGATCGTTGCAGCACGGGCATCGAGTTGAGCGTCATCGACGGTCCCCCCGAGCTTCTCGAGTTCTTCGAGTCCACCGCCGTCGATCGTGAACACCTGACCGAGCTCGGGCACGTCGGGCCGAGCCTGCTCGACGATCGCGGCCAGCTCTGCGGATTCGACAATGACGACTGATGCCCCGCTGTTCTGGAGAATCCACCGGACCTGATCGAGCGCCGAAGTCTCGTAGATCGTGACACTGGCGGCGCCGGTCTGCCAGATCGCGTAATCGACAAGTGCCCACTCGAGACGGGCGTGACTGAAGATCGCCACTCGATCGCCCGCATCAACGCCGGCGCCGATGAGTCCTGCGGCCAGCTTCCTCACTCTGGCCACCACATCTGAGGCGGTGAGCGTCTCGATGGCACCGTCGGTGACCATCAGCATCGCAGGGTCGGAACCGTGCGTTGCTGCTCGTTCGTACAGTGCGGCCAAGACGTTGTCGGCGGCGTCGACGTGCGCCTCTTTTGCAGCGGTGTCGGACATCAAGACCCTCCTCGAGGCAGGGTGGGTCCCGGCCAGAATCTGAGTGGGGACACTAGCTGCCGCTGCTCGAAGACGTGTGGCCCCGAGGGCCAACCGTGAGGGGTGGACGCGTGGTTCTTGGCGTCTCTTGACGAGCCCGATTGTCGGTTCGCCGATTCTGGACAGCGCACTGACCGCGAAAAGAGTTAAAGTAGATCGTCTTTGCTGCTTGCAGCAAAGCTCATCGCACTACTCAAACGAGGAAACACACAATGCTTGCGTACGACTATCCCATTCTCGGCATCTTCTGGTCCATGCTGATGTTCTTCATCTGGATCGCATGGCTGATGGTGCTGTTCAACGTCATCATCGACATCTTCCGAAGCAGTATCAATGGATTCGGCAAGGCCGCCTGGATCTTGGTGGTGGTCCTCATGCCTCTCCTCGGCGTACTGATCTACCTCCTGGCCAATGGAGACGACATGCAGGACCGCCAGGTGTCCCGGATGCAGGCCCAGCAGTCCGACATGGACTCATACATCCGCAACACAGCGAGCTCGTCTTCTGGCGTAGCCGAAGAGCTTTCGAAGCTCGGCGAGCTCCAGGCCGGTGGCATAATCACCGCCGAGGAGTTCGCGGCCCAGAAGGCCAAGCTCCTCGCCTGAGAGTCGACGCGAGACTGCCCGACCCGAAAGACAGAGCGATCCAGCGGATTGCCCTACAGAGTCGATAACTCGATGCCCCCCACCGATTGGTGAGGGGCATCGACGCGTGGCGTGTCCTCGTTGATTTGCGGCCTGGCCAAGAATCGCCGCTCTGCAACGGAATCCTGGCCCAGGTTCGCCGAGGGCCAGCGGGTGTGGCGCTCTGAGGCCCTGCCCCGAGTGCGCGGTAGGCGAGCGAGTCGAGCGACCGTATGGAGCGGGTACGGGGAATCGAACCCCGGTATTCAGCTTTGGAAGCTACCGGAAAGGTTCGGTGAAGGAAGCCTCTGACCAGGGTTTTTGCAGCTGAGCGGCGGTATCGGATCCGTCGTGACCTGACCGCTGGACCCCGCTCGGGATGTGGTCTACGGGTTGCTGTCAGGTTTGCAGCGCGAATCAGTCGCTTCGTCGCGAACCTTGGGAAAGGGCTCGCGGATTCACGACACCGAGCGTCTGATCTGGCTTGCACCGGGTCAGGTCGTTGAGGTGGAGTTCGCTCTGTCCCCGGGGTCTGCCCTCAATTAGTCTGAGACCGTGACCTTCGCAATCCGAGACAGCCTCGCGCACCCTTGGTCGTGCGGGAGGCTCAGATGAACAGCGACGGCTACGTCGGGCCGTTCCGACTGCTCGACCCCGCAGCCGCACACCAGATGGCAGCTCGACTTCGAGCCGGACCCGAGCCATCGACGTGGCTCAAGGGGTCGGCTGCAACCTCATCGGAGATCTATGCGCTGGCAACCCGCTCAGAGCTGCTTGACCAGGTCGAGTCGGTGATCGGTCCCAACATCTTGTTGTGCGGCGCGAACCTGGTCGAACGGGATCCAGGGCAAGCACATCCGTGGCACGTCGACGTCCACTTCGCAGGGCCCGGACGTGGCATCTCGCTCTGGATGGGCCTCGAGGGGGTGGATGCCTCGACCACGTTGCACGTCGTCCCCGGCTCACATCGCTATGGCGGGAGCCCACAACAGCTGAGCGTCGAGTCGGGCTTTGACTCCGCAGTCGATCCTGATCGCGTGCGGAACCTGGCCCGCACTATCGATCGCGACGCCCGGATCGTCCCCGTTCCCATGAGCGACGGCGAAGCGGTGCTGTTCGATGCTGCGCTCTGGCACGGGACGCTCAACGAGGCAGGACACGTCCGATCCGCCCTCGTCGCCCACTATGCCGCTCCTGAGACGCCGATCCGTATCCACGGAAACGGCCTGGATTGGCCGACGGCGTACATCGAGGATCCCCTGCCGCCCTGTCATCTCGTGCGAGGCGACGACGCCGGGCGGCAGAACCGGCTGATCGCAGCCCCACAGGGGGCACGCCGGCTAAACTCGGTCCACCAACCCGATTGCGACATTCACTCGTCCCCTCCGGACTGGAAACCAGACCCCTTGCATCGTGGCCCGACGGGGACGCTCGCGCACCTCATGGTCAAGCGCCACGCTGTTCGTGATGCCGCCCACGAACACCGCGCCCATGCTCACGCTTACGATCAGATTCTCGTCACGCTCGGAGGAGAAGGCGAGCTCAGAATTGGTGGCGAACTGTCGACCCTCAGCGCTCGTTTGGGTTCGGCATCGGTCGTCTTTCTGCCAGCTGGCACGATTCACGCCGCGCATAACAGTGGCGGCGATGTCGGCCACGTCCACGTCGACGTCTCATTCATCGGCTCGATTCGGAGCGACGCACCGCCTTCTGAGCCGCTGGGCGCCACGGTGATCGATGTATCGTCGATGGCGCCGGACGGGATCGATCTTGCTGAGCGCAGACGATCGTCGGTCACGCTGTTCGAGGGAGCGTCTGTCTCGACCGACCGCATCACGGTCAAGCGGGTCGACCTGGCACCCGGTTTCCGTGGCGCCCCCGATGTAGACGACCATGACGTGGTGTTTGTCGTCCACTCGGGGTGCGTGGCCACCCTCGACGACGTCGTCGAGGCCGGCGGCGTGGTGATCTACGGGGCCGGGGAGGAGCACCGGCTCGAGGTGAGAGGCGCCGACCCGGTAATGCTCACGGTGATCGAGCTGCGCGGGAGCAGCGATCTCCCTATTGGGCGGTCGTTCCGTCGGCGGGCCGTTCCGTCGATGGGTGGGAGTCAGCTGCGACGCAACCTCGTGCGACGTCTGCCCCGCAGTGTTCGCTTAGCCGTACGCCGCTGGCGGCGAAACCTCAGGAGGCCTTCGTTCCGGTAAGGCAGACGAGCACGCCAGTTAGGGCGTGAGCGAGCCCTGGGGCAGCCGGTCCTCGAGGGACGCGAGGCGGACCGACCATGCTGGTGACGGGCGAAGGCCGAGACGTTCGCCGATTGCGAGTGGGTAGCGAAGCGACGCCGTGGGACGATACATCCAAGGAGCTCAGACGGGCGCGAGCGGGTGCGATCCGCTCGTCGTCGAATGGACAGCCATGACTGTTGCCGTGCCGCTTGCCGAAGAGCGTTGCCCGAGCCGGTGAAGGCTCGGGTGCCACACGTCGACCGATGCCATGCGGCCATTCGATTCCGCTATCTCGCTGAACGACCGTTCGGTGATGGTGTGGTGCATCGAGCTCCCCTCAGACCCGTTGGATCACGCCGGTCTCGATGGGCAGCTCCTCCGCCAAGCCGGCAACAAAGGTTGCACGGTCGGCGAACCCATGTCGCCCGGCGAGCTCGCGCCCCGCGACGACTTCACCGATGACGGGGCTGACGGCCAACGCGGGAACAGCCTGGATCCCGTGCAGTCGACTGGGTCTTGTGGAGGTACTGAGGAGATCGGCTATCGCTCGCCGTGTCGCTGACATGGGGTTTGGTATGGAGCGGGTACGGGGAATCCCTTCTGGGCACGTTCCAGGCACAGACTGAGCGCTCGGGTCTGACAAGGCGGGGATCCAGTATTCGAGGTGGAGGACGTAGCCGACATTGCCGTTCTCGTCGTCTTCGGTATTCTACTCCCGAGCGATACGCGTGGCGTAGGCCGCGTTGACGACTCAGAGTTCTGGTGCGCTGCCCGGTCGCCAGCAGACAGGAACCCCGCTGCGGCCTGAATCATCGCTTGTTATGTCGTTGTAAGGTCCGCCCTTGACCATGGGGGAATGATGACGGCTGAGGGACCAGTGGGGGACCCCGAGAATCCGACGATTCGGGTGTTCGGGGGCATGGGCTTGATCGACGGGGGCGAGCCAATCAGCATCGGCGGCCCGCGACAGCAAAAGCTGCTCGCACTCCTGGCGGTCCGTGCCGGTGCCGTCGTTGACATCGACTGGTTGACGGAGCATCTGTGGACTGATGACGACCGCCCGGCGGCGCCGGCCCCGGCTCTTCGCACGTATGTGTCACGGCTTCGGAGTTCGTTTCCGGAAGGCGCTCAGTCGTGGATCGAGACCGTGCCAGCTGGGTATCGCCTTGCTGCGCCCGAAGGAGCGGTCGAACACCTGACGGTCGAAGCCCTTCGAGCGGCGGCGAAGGCGGCTCGCGATCGAGAGGATCCGCTCGCGGCACAAGAATTGCTCGACGAGGCGCTCGGCATCTGGCGGGGTGCGCCGTTCCGCGAACTAGAAGATGACGAGTGGGCGCGGGGACGCATCGAACATCTCGAACAGGACCGGCTCGAAATGTTGGAGGAGCGGTGGGAAACCGCACTTGCCCTCGGTCGGCACACGCAGATCACCGGTGAGCTGGCATCGTTCACGAGCGAGCACGGTCTGCGTGACCGTCCGGCACGCCAATTCGCTCTGGCGCTGCATCGCAGCGGTCGGACCCCAGAGGCGCTCCGCGTCCTGGCGAATCATCGCCGGACGGTGGCGGACGAGACTGGGCTCGATCCGTCACCTGCCGTCATCGCACTGGAGCAGGCGCTGGTCGACGGCGATGCGTCGCTCGACGCTGAGTCGGCCGGCCGCCCGCTGCGCGGCTATCGCCTGGTCGAAGAGGCCGGGGTCGGAGCCTTCGCGATCGTGTGGCGCGCCATTCAGCCGTCCGTCAACCGTGAGGTGGCGATCAAGCAGATCCGCTCAGAACTCGCTTCGCAACCCGAGTTCATCCGTCGGTTCGAAGCCGAGGCGCACCTCGTCGCGCGCATTGAACATCCACACATCGTGCCGCTGATCGATTTTTGGCGGGATCCCGATTCGGCCTATCTCGTGATGCGCTGGCTACAGGGCGGCACGCTGGAGCGGCGACTCGACGACGGGCCCCTGCCGATCTCCGAGACGCTCGTTCTCGCTCACCAAATCGGTGGCGCACTCTCAGCGGCGCACGGCCACGGGATCATCCACCGCGACGTCAAGACCGGCAACATCTTGTTCGACGAGGCCGGTCATGCGTTCCTCGGCGATTTCGGCATCGCGCTGGAGGCGACAGAGTCCGCAGGGCCCGAGGCCGCGCTATCGCCAGGCTCTCCGGCGTACTCCGCTCCGGAGCAGATCCGCCGCGAGCCGCTCGGGCCAGAAGCTGACGTGTTCAGCCTCGGAGTCGTCGTGTTCGAATGCCTGACCGGATCGTTGCCGTTCGCTGCGATGTCGGCCCACGACCTGGTCGAGCGGCAGCTCACCGAGCCGTTCGTGCCGCTTGCTGAACTTCGATCGGACGTACCCACGTCGGTGTCCGACGCTGTGGCAAAGGCGACAGCGAAGGACCCGGCAGATCGCTTTCCCAGCGTCGCTGCGTTCCTGGAAGCCCTCGAACCAGCAGCGGTCGTCTCCGCTGTTGACGTCCCTCCTTTCGAAGGTGAAGTCACCAACCCGTACAAAGGCCTGCAGGCCTTCGATGACGCCGACAGTGACCGCTTCTTCGGCCGTGAACGCCTGGTCAGCGAACTCGTCGCCCGATTCGCAGGTGACACCATCAGCTCGAGGTGCGCGATCG
This sequence comes from uncultured Acidimicrobiaceae bacterium, assembly GCA_964648595.1. Lineage (GTDB taxonomy): Bacteria > Actinomycetota > Acidimicrobiia > Acidimicrobiales > SZUA-35 > SZUA-35. Next base: position 7,242 of record CAZYLX010000021.1, on the reverse strand, counting down.
TGGTGGGTCCCTCGGGGTCGGGCAAGTCATCGGTGGTTCGGGCTGGTCTCGTGCCCGCCATTCGCGCAGGCCGGGTGGCCGGTTCCGATGAGTGGTTCATCACAACCATGATTCCGGGAACCGACCCGTTCGAAGCCTTGGAGGCAGCGCTCCTGCGAATCGCAGTGAACCCGCCTGTCTCTCTGCTCGACCAACTCCGAGATGGCAGGCGCGGAATTCTGCGCAGCGTTCGTCGGTGTCTCGGCACCGACGATGACCGCGTCCTCCTGGTGGTCGACCAGTTCGAGGAGGTGTTCGCCGGGTCGACAGTTGACGACGCCACGCAGTTCCTGGACGCGTTGGCTGCTGCCGTCGCTGAACCCACGTCGCCGCTGCGTCTCCTGGTGACCTTGCGGGCCGACTTCTACGACCGACCGCTCGCCCATCAAACGTTCGCAACGGTGCTGAAGCAGACGTCGGTTGACGTGACCCCTCTCGCCCCGGACGAGTTGGAGCGGGCGATCGTTGATCCCGCCCGCCAGCAAGGCGTTGCGTTCGAATCAGGGTTGGTCGCCCGCATCGCCGCCGAGGCAACTGGTCAACCGGCCCCTCTGCCGCTTTTGCAGTACGCGCTTGGCGAACTCTTCGACCGGCGCGAGGGCAACGTCCTGACGTCTGGGGCGTACGACGCCATCGGTGGTCTGAGCGGAGCGTTGGCATCACGGGCGGAGGCGATCTTCTCGTCCTCCGACCCAGGGAAACGCGTGGCGCTCCGCATGTTGTTCGGTCGCATGGTGGACCCGCTCGCGAGTTCTGCTGATCTTCGTCGCCGCATCTCCGTCGCTGATTTCGACCGCGACGCCGATGCGACATGGGTGCTCGGCCAGCTGGGTCAGGCCCGTCTTGTCACTTTCGACCGCGACGTGGCGACTCGCGAACCAACCGTCGAAGTCGCACACGAGGCACTGTTACGCGAGTGGCCGAGGCTCGTCGACTGGTTGCGGGAGGACGCGGCGCTTCTCCGTTCCATCGATGAGTTGAGCCGAGCTTCCGCAACGTGGCAGGCCGGGGGCCGGGAGACGTCCGACCTCTACCGAGGGGGTCGACTCGAATCGGCCGAGGGCCTGGCGTCGACTGCCGCTTCTCGGTTGCGACCAGTTGACATCGACTTCATCGCTGCGTCCCAGGCCGCTGCCGATGCAGAGCGCAGCGTTGAAGACGGTCGGGTGAAGCGCCTCCGCCTGTTGGTTGGCGTGGTCGGAGTGGCGTTGGTGATGGCGCTGATCGCTGGTGGGCTGGCGGTGGTTGCCCAACGACAAGCCGACGACCAAGCCGAGGCGGCGAACGCGGCCGCTGCTGAAGCCGAGAACCAGACTCGTCTCGCCGAGGGCGAGGCTGCGGCTGCCCAGGCGGCGAACGAACGGTCCGAGTTGTCGACGCTCATCAGCCGGTCGGCGGCGCTGCGCGGTGAAGATGCCGACGTGTCGGTGTTGCTGGCGCTCGAGGCCAATCGACGTTCGCCGAGTCCGGAGTCGGAGCAGGCGGTGCTGAACGCGTTGGGTTCGAACGACCTCCCGAACCGGCTGTCGAACAACAGGGGGCTCTGGGACAACGGCGTCGACTGCTCAGGCGTCGACTCCTGGCCCGATGGGACGAACGAATTCTCCGTCTCTGCCGAGGGGATACTGATCTCCCGTGACCCACTGACCGGAGTCATCACCGAGTACGGCACGGCGCCTGACCCTTGTGCCTATTGGATGGGCGACCTCGAGCAGGGGTTCGGTGTCGCAGTCGACGAAGATGCCCTTCGAATGTGGATCGGGCAAATCGGTAGCCCGTGGGAGATCGAGAAAGAGTTTGATGACCCGACAGTCTTCATGTCTTCGTCGCTCGGCCTCGATGGCCGGATCCCGATTGTGACGTTCGGCGACACCCCGTCGGTGAGCCTGCTCGACGCCGCCACCGGCGATCCGGTCGGTACACCAATCAGCGGTGGCGAGCAGTTGGTGAGCGATGTGGCAAGCGACGACGGGTCGCTGTGGGCGGTCAGCTTTGGTACGCCCGATCCATCAGAGCCCGACGGAACGACCGTTGTGGTCGACGCCGAGTCGGGCGAGGAGCGCTTTCGATTCAGCAGTGAACAGCCCGCACAATCGATGGTGTTCGACATGGAGGCTCGAGAACTGGTCGCCGCAGTCTTCCCGAGCACGTTGATCACCATCGATCTCGACACGGGTGGCGTTGTGGCGAGCGTCGAGTTGCCGACGACAGCGGACTTCCTCGACGTCGGTATCAGGCTCGACGGCCTGGTCGTCGCTGTGGTGAACAACGAAGTGTTGGTCGTGGATCGGCAATCCGGTGCAGCTGTGTCGAGAAGCGAGCTACGCGACGTGCTCTTCGCGTGGTACCGGCCCGACGGCAGGCTGTTCACCGCAAGCGCCGGTGACGAACGAACCGGTGTGCTCGATCTCGAGGGCAACGCACTCGTTCGTCAGACGTACTCCGTCAACCCGTTCGCCAAGACGACGTTCAACGCCGGCCTCGTGAGCACGATCGAAACTCCGACCGGTTCGACCGTTGAAGTAATCGACCTGGCGTCTGGCGAACGTTCGGTGACCGAACTCGTGACGGTCGACGGCGAGCGTTTCACGCCGCATTCGGTGCAACCCGACCGCACCGGGCTGTGGGCGATCGACGCCGCAAACGTGTTCACGCGGTGGGAGGATGGTCAGCTTGTCGAACGGCTCGAGTTGGGTGGCGAGGGCGGCGCCGGTACTCGCTTGGGCGATCTCTACGGCTACGGGTACAACGACGGTGAGGGCGACTTCGTGGCGAGCCTCATCGACCTCGGGTCCAGTTCGGCTGATGTGCTGTTCACGGTGCCGACAGAGGGCTACGTGCAGGCGCATCCGACGCCGGATGGCGGTTCGTTCGTCCTCGAAGACGATGGAGCGTTGTCCCACTACAACGCCCAGGGGGAGCTCGTGAACGAGGTGTCGACGACGGCTCTCAACACCGGGATCATCACCGTCGATCCCTCGTCCGGAACGGTCGCCGCCGCAACGCGACGAGGCATCGTGTCGATCATCGACCCGGCCACAGGCGACACCGAGACACTGCCGACGTTGGAGCCGATCAGTAACCTCGGGTTCGGTCGTGACGGGGAACTTCTTGCGCTGACTGGCCTCGACGGAACGGTGCGACTGTGGGACCTCGAGCGGAATCGCTCGGCGGGCGTCGCATGGAGCGGGGCCGGCTCGGTGGGCGGTTCGCCGTCCTGGTTCGACGCCGATTCGAACTCGATATGGGTTGCGTCTTCGGGCAAGGTGCTGAACATCCCGCTCGACCCGGTGCAATGGATCGAACAGGCCTGCGACGTGGTCGGGCGCGATCTCACACAAGACGAGTGGGATCGGTATGTACCCGGCGACGAAACGCGACAATCTGCGTGCGGCCGCGACATCGTCGACGAGCCAGCCGGGACCGGCGACGTTGCTGAGGCCGCTGCGGAGTCGGTGTTTGCGATCGAGACGATGTTCGACTTGGAGAGCGAACCGGGGTTGGGGACCTTCGAGGTCTCCCTCGGGGCCGATGCGATGGGCTGCTCGGCCGGGTCGGTGCTGGAGAACGGCGGCACAGGCGGCATCACGAACGAGTTCGCCTGTGAGGGTGGGCAGCGGGAAGGCACGTTCACGATCGAGTGGCAGATCGTCGACGACGTCGCCGGCCCTGGTGACGCGAACGGTCCCTGGACAGTGATTGAAACCAGCGGCGACTTCGCCGGTCTGTCCGGTGAGGGAATCTGGTCCGGCACCGGCGACGACGTTGCCGCATACGGCAGCTTCCCTGGCGTCATCTCGTTCGATTCGTAGTGCACGACTCTCACAGCGCCAAGCGGTAGGCAGCCTGCTGACCTGGTATTTCGCACTGTTATCTCGTTGTCAGGTCTTGTCTTCGAGCGGTGATGCTCGATCTTCAAGATGGCAGTTGTTCACGGCATCCCGCCACAACGAGAGGACCATCATGCGACAAGTTCGAGCACTGCTCATGGCCATAGCGCTGGCCGCAACGGCCTGTTCAAGCGGCACCGACAGTGCCAACGAAGTCGAGCCGACCTCCACTACCGAGGAACCGTCCGCGCCGGTCACAGAGCCGGTCCCCGTGACCGCCGAGACCGGCGGTGGCCCGATCACGATCGAAACCGAGCTGGACTTCGAGAGCGGACCGCCCGCAGGAACCTTCGCCGTCGCCGAGGGCGCCGAGCTCCTGGGCTGCGGTTCTGGTTCGGTCGTGGAGGATGGAGGCCCGGAAGGGATCACCAACACGTTCACGTGCGAAGACGGGGCTCGCGAGGGAACCTTCATTTTCCAGTGGCAGATCATCGAGGGATCCGAAGGGCCTGGTGATGTCAACGGTCCATGGAGGGTCTTGGATGCAACCGGTGAATTCTCCGGACTGACGGGCGACGGTTTGTGGTCTGGCGTCGTCGAAGGCGAGACGGGCTTTGGCAGCTTTCCCGGTGCGATCGAGTTCGGTCCGGTTGACACCGAGGCCGAGTCCGCCAACGGATCCGTCGAGTCGTTCCTCGCCGACCGTCTCGAGGATGTCTATTTCCCGGACGATTTCGGGGGTGTGATGGTCGCGATCATGGAACCGGGCGCGCCGATCGTCCATGTCTCACGAGCACCAGATGCCGATGCGCCCGCTATCGAACCCGATGATCTGTTCCGTGTCGGAAGCATCAGCAAGGTGTTTACCTCAGCGCTGACGCTCAGCCTGGTCGAGGACGGCCTGGTTGACCTTGACCAACCGGCAGCTGACTACATCACTCGGATCGCCGTGCCAGAAGGGGTCAGTGTGCGTCATCTCCTCGGGCATCGCAGCGGTATTTCCAACTACACCAACGAAGAGTTCTTCGAGCAGACCGGTGCCGACGACGGCCGCATCTGGACGCCCGAAGAGGTGTTCGCTGTGATCGCTGACGAGCCTGCCGAATTCGAGCCGGGCGCGGACTTCAGCTACTCGAACACCAACTACATCCTGCTTGGCACGCTCATCGAGGAGGTCACGGGTGAGGCGTACCACGATGCGTTGCGAGCCCGGATCCTCGAACCCGCTGCAATGACGGACACGTACGTCGATGGTGTCGAGAAAGGTGCGGAGGTTGCGGATGCCTATAGCGGGTTCTTCACCGAGTCGCCTGCACTGATCACGGCGGACTACACAGCCGTTGCAACCGGTGCCTGGTCTGCTGGTGCTCTGGTCAGCACACCGGCCGACCTGCACTTGTTCTTCACGGCGCTGTTCGACGGCGAGTTGATCAGCGATGAACTCCTCGAGGAGATGACAGCGGCCCCGGAGGGCTACGGACTCGGCATCGAAGTCAATCCTCGGGAGCTCGGTGACGGCCTCTACGGCCATGGCGGTTCCATCATGGGCTTCAACACGATGGTGATCCATGCTCCCGAGACGGGGCGCACCGGATTCTGGGTTGCTACGTCGGACGGTGTGGAACCGCACTCGGCGATCGTGGCGGCGGCGCCGCTGCTCGAGTCGGAGACCCTCGAAAGTGGGATCGACCCAGGGTCTGACAGCGACGCACCGAAGTGGGAACAGGGTCGAGACGCCCTCTTGCCCGTCGGGACGATCCGACTCCCCGAGCTGGGCGGTATCCAGTTCGAACTCGACGAGGAACGCCAGGTCATCCAAGAAGGGCCTGCCTTCACGATCCTGCTGCACGATGATGACGAGGGCTCCCAACCGGCTGAGGTTGACCTGATCGCACCGACGGCAACATCATCGGATGAGCCGCTCACGACTATTGAAGCGTTGATGACGGCACTGACTGACGACGTCGGCGCAGAGCTTTCGCCGATTGGTGAGGTCACCACGTCGATCGGCGTGGCTCGCGGCTTCGAATACACGGTTGAGGACCAAGACTCGCTGGATCGCGACGTGGCGTGGTTGCAGGTCGGCGATGGTGGTTGGGGGCCGTATCCATTCGGAGAGTTCTGGCTCATCGACACCGAACGTGGACTCTTCATGGTGACCGCCGAAGCAATCGAGAAGGGACCGCTTCTTGACGATGCAATCGTCACGGCGGCAAGGCTGCTGGAAACGATCGAGTTCGCTGATCTCGACCTCGACTAGCCACTGGTCAACTGCTTGAAACGCTCGTGCGTTCGACGGCCCCTGCGATCGGTGTGCATCACCGCATCGTGGGGGTGAGTCGCGAGGGGAGTCGAGCTGGGCTAGACCCCTCTGAACCCCTGTTCGCGGTTCTTCTAGGCACGTTCTAGGCACAAACAACCGCTGGCTGGTCGAGCGCGTCTGGCTACTCGGCTGTCGAGAGATAGGCGTCGAGAGCGTCGCGGATGACTTGGCTCTCCGAGGTGTGCTCGGCTTCGGCGCGTTCTTTGATTCGTTCTTTGTAGGTAGGGGGTGCCCGAAAGGTCACGACTTCGGCGGTGGCGTCGCCGATTGTGGGTGTGCGGCGGCGGGTCTTCTTGATGGTGGCGAGTTCGTCGTTGCTGAACTCGCGGTTGGCGAAGTCGTCGGCGATCTCGGCGATCTCTTCGTCGTTGGGTGTGTGTCCTTTGGTGGTCATGAGTTGTCTCTGGTGAGGTGGGCCCGGAACACCGGGCGAAGTGGCATGGCGGGGATGATGAGTTCGTTCCATTGAGTTCGAGGTAGAGAATCTCGAGAAGGTTGCCTGCGGGTTCAGGACCGATGCAGAGACTCTTTGGTGGTTCTGTGTCGGCGTCGATGGTGAAGTAGCCGATGTTGTTGTTCCATGCGTGGCGGATCTGTTGGCCGGTCAGGCCGTGTTGGTTGGCTGACGGACGAATCTTCACTCACTAACCGTGATACGGATAAGGAGAAGTGTCACTCGCTGGTCCTCGAATCCCTCTGTGCACTCTTCACATCTTGGTGGATGCTGGATGATCTGGATCGGCCAGCACGTTCCCGTCGCCCGTTCTGAGAAGCAATGCGTCGATGGCTTCGTCGACGTGCCCGAGTTGTCCTTCGGTGAGTCGTGCACCGACGAGCCCTTCGATGTCGCGGGTGTGGGCGGCAGCCATCCGACGTCGGAGGCGTCGCCCTTCGGGGGTCAGTTGAACGAGGACGATACGTCGATCGTTCTCGTCGTGGAGGCGGCTGATGAAGCCGCCGTCGACAAGACGTCCGACGATCCGGTTGCATGAGCTGTTGGCGACAAGCAGGTGTGCGGAGAGATCGCCCATCCGAATCGGCTTCCCGTGA
>CAZYLX010000020.1:0-13687 GCA_964648595.1 uncultured Acidimicrobiaceae bacterium | reverse complement strand
GTTGCTGCGGTCGTCGCCTTCGGTGCCGGTTGGTCGTGGCCCGCTCTGTTCAATCTGGCCATCGTTCGAACCAACGCTGGTGCCGCAGCACGTGCCACCGGAGTGACCCAAACCGGGGTGTATGTCGGTGTCGTCGTCGGGCCGATCGTGATGGGCCAGCTGGTCGAACGGTCGGGCTACCGCCTGGGTTGGTCGGTCGTCGGGGCCAGCATGCTGATCGGGGCCTCGATCATGTTTCGCGTCGCCCCAAAGTTCCCCTGATGGGGTCAACCGCTACCAGTCGGTTGGTGCGTAGTCCTTCAGGAACTGACCCCACACGTGGGTGCCGGTGTTGTTGCCATCGATGATGGGATCCACGATCCTGGCCGCTCCATCGACGATGTCGAGCGGCGGGTGGAACCGGTGCTCCTCGGTCTTCTGTTTGGCGATGGCAACCGGATCTTCGTCGCTGACCCACCCCGTGTCGACGCTGTTCATGTGGATGCCGGAGGCGAAGTAGTCGGCGGCAGATGTGCGGGTCATCATGTTCAAGGCGGCCTTCGCCATGTTCGTGTGTGGATGCCGGGTGGTCTTGAACCGTCGGTAGAACTGGCCCTCGACAGCGGAGACATTCACGACGTGTTTGTGATTGCCCGCTGTCCGATCCATCAACGGTTTGAGGCGAGCGTTGATCACGAATGGGGCAACGGCGTTCACCAGCTGGGTTTCCAACAACTCGACAGAAGAGACCTCGTGGAGGAGGAGTCGCCACGAGTTCCGGTCTCTCAGATCGACCTGCTGGAGGTCCTGGTCGAGTTGGCCGGCGGGAAACAGGGTGGGCAGGGGTTCGGATTCTTCGGGAAGTAGTGGAGTCTGGGAGAGCTCCGCCGACCGGGCCAGGCCTGGGTGTTCGGCCCCGTCGGTCGCCGTTGGCAGGGCCGACCGCGCCTCGTTGCCGGTTTCACCGGCTCGCATTTGCTCGTAGCTGCCGACCAACTCGCTGACGACCTCGGGGAGGTCATCGAGCGCCGCTCGTTCGACCTCCATCATGTGGCGGTAGAAGTCGGGAGGTCGGCGCACGGTCTGGCATGCGTTGTTGACGATGAAGTCGAGCCGGTCGCGGGTGTTGAGTACGTGCTGGCAGAAGGCTTCGACGCTCGGCGTGTGCCGAAGGTCGAGTCCAAAGACTTCGAGTCTGTCTGCCCACTGCTCGAAGTCGGCTTCTGCTGCATACCGCGCCGCAGCGTCTCGGGGGAAACGAGTGGCAACGATCAGCGATGCACCGGAACGCAGCAGCTTGATCCCTGCTTGGTAGCCGATCTTGACTCGCCCGCCGGTGAGAAGGGCGACGGTTCCCGACAGGTCTGCCAACTCGCCACGCTTGCGGTAGTTGAGCTCGGCACAGGTCGGACAGAGCTGGTCGTAGAAGTGATGGACAGCTCGGTACTTCTCCTTGCACACGTAGCAGTGCTGCAACTCGATCGTTTCGCGGAACGGTGCGCCTCCAGGCTCATCGTTGATCGTGGTCTGGCGGAAGTCTTCGGGAGGAAAAGTGTTGGGTGTTGTGAAGACGGGCTTGTCCCGGAGAGTCCGGATGCCGGTCTCGTCGAGTGTTGCTTCGTCGCGAGCCAGCTTGTCGGCCCGTTGCTTGTTCCGCCTGGCCTTGACCCGGAGCCGGCGCTCCTGCGGGTCAGGAACGAACACATCACCCGCCGCGTTGAACAGCGCTGCGCGCTCCTCGGCGCTCAGCGTTGCCAACAAGTCCTTTTCCCTCGCGATCTGGCGAAGCCGTGCTGTCGTCTCCAACAAGGCAGCGCGCAACGCATCAGGATCGTTGACCGGGAGCTCGCTCACCGCACGAATCTACGGGGTGGGCGCCCGTTCTCCAGCGCCGCCACGCGGTGGTGACTAGCGTTTGCCGCAACAGCAATTGCGATCAGCTACGGGGGTACGGCTATGCCAGTGATCGAGTCATACGAGAATGGGACTCCCAGCTGGGTCGACCTCAGCACGAGTGATCCTGATGGAGCGAAGGACTTCTACCACGCGCTCTTCGGTTGGGAATTCACAGACGAACCGGCGGGTGAACAGGGTGTCTACACCATGGCCAAGCTCAATGGGAAGAGCGCGGCCGGCATGATGCAGCAGGCTCCTGAACAGGCAGCCATGGGTATCCCTCCGCTGTGGAACACCTACGTCACATCCCGCGACATCGAGAGCACGCTCGGCAAGGTCGAGGGCGCAGGCGGTTCGGTGATGGTGCCAACGATGGATGTGATGGATGCCGGCCGGATGGCCGTGATCGTTGATCCCACCGGTGCCGTCGTCGCGTTGTGGGAGCCAAAGGATCACATCGGGTGCGAGGTGGTGAACGAGCCCGGCGCCCTCACGTGGAACGAGCTGATGACGCCGGAGATCTCTACCGCGAAGAGCTTCTACTGGCAACTTTTCGGGTGGACCAGCGAGGCGATGGAGATGCCGGATGGTGAATACACGGTGTTCCAAATCGGTGGCCAGCCGATCGGTGGAGCGATGGCACCGCCAGACGCGAGCATCCCACCGAACTGGGGCGTGGTCTTCGCGGTCGCCGATTGTGCTGCTCTGCTCGAAACAGCGAAGGCCAACGGTGGCACGGTGTTGAACGGCCCCATGGACGGCGGCGTTGGGATATTCGGTGTCGTGATGGATCCGCAGGGGGCGGTCTTCACGGTGATGCAAGCGGCGGACGAGTCTTGACCCGACGCTCGGCCGAAGACGGATCGAGACTTCCGATCTAGATTGGCGTGATGGCTGTGATCTGGATTGATCGACCGTTCCCCGAAATTCCCGCGATTATCGAAGCGCGGAGCAGGCATGAGTTGACTGGGCCTGATGACGCGGCGTTGGCCGACGCTGATGCCGTCATCGTCGGCGCGGCGCGGTGGGATGCATCGATGATGGACCGGACACCACGGCTACGTGTTCTGGCCCGCACCGGAATCGGAGTGGACGCTGTCGACCTCGACGAGGCGGCACGGCGGGGGATCGCCGTCACCAACACACCAGACGGGCCAACCGTGTCGACCGCCGAGCACACGATGGCTCTGTTGTTCGGTGTTGCCAAGACCATTCCCCAGCATCAGGATCGACTCCGCAGACAGACCGGCGGCTACGTCCCGGCCAGCACAGCCATGGAACTCGATGGTCTGACGATTGGCCTCTTGGCATACGGCAGAATTGCCCGCCGGGTTGCCGTGATGGCCTCGGCCGTCGGCATGTCAGTGATTGCTCACGATCCGTTCCTGACCACTATCGAAGCGGATGACCCGGCCGGCACTGAATGGGTTGGCTTCGATGAACTCCTCGACCGCTCGGATGTCTTGTCTCTGCACGCCCCTTTGACCGTCGAAACAGCGGGACTGTTCGATGCGGCAACCTTCGCGAGATGCAAGAACGGTGTGCTCTTCGTCAACTGTGCGCGGGGTGGGTTGGTCGATCACGACGCTCTGCTCGGCGCCCTGGCGGCTGGCCAGGTCGTCGGCGCTGGTCTTGACGTCACCGAACCCGAGCCGTTGCCTGCAGATCACCCGCTGCTTGTTGCCGACCACGTGATCGTGACACCCCACGTTGCGTCCTCGACGGTGGCGGGCCGCGAGCGGATGCTCACGCAGGCGCTGGAGCAGGTGCTTATCGGGCTCGAAGGAACGACGCCGCCTCACACCGTGAATGGTGTCGAGGTGACACCACCGGCTTGAGCCGATCAGGTTGGACTAGCCAATGACGATGCCGCGCGCGGTGTTGACCCGGACCGGTTGGTTCGGGTCATGGAAAGCGATTGGTCGGCTTGCCTGGCACCAGCGCCCTGAGGTTCAGGGGCTGGTGGTCACTAATCGACCGTCGGGTTCCCGCGAGAGCTGCCAGCCGGCCTGGTGAATCATGGTGTGGTGCCGTCGGCAGACAAGAGCGAGGTTGCGTTCGGTGGTCGGCCCACCGTGTTCTCTCGGGACCAGGTGGTGGACATCACACCATGACCAGTGCCGGTCACACCCGTCGAACTGGCAGCGCTGATCGCGGCGTTGGATCGCACGGCGCAGCGCCGGGGTGATGTCGGCGGTGGCTTCTGTGTAGTTCAGAACGACCGACTTGCCTGAGCTGATGAGGGTTCTCCATGAGGCATCGCAGAAGAACTGTTCCAACACCGGCCGAGCCGTTGACCCGGTCAGGGCGAACCCAGCTTGGATCGAATCCCAATCAACATCATCGTGAGCGTCGCGATGGTCATCGAGATCCAACTCGACCCCGAGCAGGGTCGGGAGATCAATCACGACATCAACGGTCGACCGGATCGTCTGGCGGGCTCCCGAGGGTTGGCTGTCACTGCACCCAGGATCGGCCAGTAGGGCGGTCCCGCAGAGTTCGATCAGCCGGTCGGCCCGACGCTGCTTCAACGTTCGAGCCGGTTCGAGGATGCTGACCGAGTCGGGCTCGGTTTGCATGGCGGCAGCGAGGATCACCGATCCAGCCGGGTCGAAGATGAACGAGCCGGTGCAGCCGCCAAACAACCCGGGCTGGATCGTGATGTGCCGTTGATCGTACGCGGTCTCCAGGTCTTCACCAGTGGCTTCTGGGGCAACCCGCCATTGCCAGGTCCGAACCCGATCGCGGAACGTGGAGAACTCGACGTCTTCAGCAGCGTGCAGTAGATCCGTCAGGGCGAGACCGAACTCGGCCGGCTCGACATGGTCGGCTGTTCGGCGGAGAACCTCGGCGTGTTCAACACCGATCCGCCCGACCGCCAACGCATCAGCGACGTCGGGATGATCAGCGCAGAAACGGACCAACCGTTGGATCCGGTTCGCTTCTGACTCGACAACACCACCCCGGTGCATGAGATGGCGTTGCGGGGTCAGGAACCCTTCTGCGACGTGGGCGTCGATGGCATCGAAGTCCACCAACTGGGCCACAGCTCGGGCTCGAATTCGTTCCGCCTGAGCGAGCAGTTCGACAGCTTCGCGACCGGCGGCCCGGACCTCCGCGACCGAGCGCCGAACCGGTATTTCCCCTGGTGACAGCTCCGCCAACGCCATACAACCAACACTACTCAGGGGGTGTGACGGTCCTCCCCGGCCCAAGATCTGACCACGGAGCGCAGGCCGTCGATCAGCGTTTGTGCTTCGATCTCGGCGCCTTTGCTGCGGTCGACAACGTTGATGCCAACAACGGCAGCGGTGATGAGGTGGTATCTCTGAGCGTTCCTGTCAGGGTTGATCTCTTCGAGAGTCGAAGCCCGCTCGAGCGAGGCACGAAGCCCCTGTTCGAGGCGCCGGAGGTAGCGCCTGGTGGCGTTGTGTTCGGCCTCGTCGTGAACCGGGTTGTTGGCCATGTCGTTGATGACGAGGCAGCCTCGAGGGTTCGCCCCCGAGTTCATCATCTCGGCCAGCCGGTCGAGGAACTCGACGACATCGGAAACGCCGGCGCTGCCTTCGTGCAGGGGCTCGAACAGCCATTCTTCCGAGAGGTCGAGGTAGGCGGCAGCGGCGCTTTGGTACAGGCCTTCTTTGCCACCGAAGCTGTTGTAGATCGTCGAACGGTCCACGCCGGTGGCCTCTTCGAGATCGCCCAGCGTCGTTGCCGAGAAGCCCTTCGCCCAGAAGGCAAAGATCGCTCCTGAGACCACAGTGTCGCGGTCGAACGATGGTCGGCGACCGAGTTTGGTCGAGGCGGTTGTTGCTTTCTGCACCATGGAGTGTAGATTAGCGCTGCACTTCTGCAATAGCGAGTGTAGAAGTGACAATCGAAGTCGTCGACCGTCCTCACAACCAAATGGGAACCATCAAAATGACCACACTGCTTGTCACGCTCACCCCCGTTGAAGGCGAGGGGGAAGCGATGAGTCGCTATCTCCAAGGCGTCGGGCCGCTGCTCGCCGGCGCCGGGGGAACTCCCGTCAAGCGGGTCCGCGTCACCGAGACCATCACGGCCACGGCTGGTATCGGATTGGCTCTGGTCATGGATTTCGAGAACGCGGACGCCATCAAGTCCGTGTTTGATGGCGACGCCTATGAAGCACTGATTCCCGACCGCGACAAGGCGTTCTCCAATCTGGAGATCGTCATCGCCGAGCCCTTGGGCTGACGGACCGACCCGACCCACTTACAGGAGAATGAAAAATGGCTGAATTCACGATTACCCGACACATCAACGCCCCCGTCGAAAAGGTTTGGGGGGTGCTCGACGACTTCGGTGCGATTTCCGATTGGAACGGAGGGGTGAAGAGTTCTGCACTCACGTCGGACGGCCCTGTCAGCGAGGGATCAACACGACATTGTGACTTTGCTCCACTTGGCGGGGTCAACGAGCGCATCGAGACGTACGTGGAGAACGAACGCATGACCATCAATCTCTTCGAAACCTTCAAGCTGCCCATCTCGGGGGCCGTGGCGGACTTCAACATCGCTGTCGAAGACGACGGCACAGCCTTGACGCTTCACTACAGCTACACGGCCAACCGGCTGGGTCGGGTTGCGAAGGGAACAACGGAGAAGCAGATGCGTAAAGGGATCAGCGGCATGGCCGACGATCTCCAGAAGGAGAGCGAACGCGTCGCTGCTGCCTGACCGAGAAGCAGTCGAGTAGGTTCGATTCATGACCGAGCTTCGAGCTGCAGCCATCGCCGAAATCGAGGAGCTGCACGTGGCGTTCGAGCGCTGGTTCAGCGGTGAAACCGACAGCCTCGAGCGAGTCGAGGAGGTCCTCTCCGATGACTTCACGATGGTGCCGCCGGGTGGACAAACAGTCGAGCGCGCTGACCTGATCGCCGGGCTGAAGAAGGCTCACGGGGTCGCTCCACTGTCGATCGAGATTCGGAAACCGGTGGTCAGATGGGAGGGCGCCGACGCGCTCCTGGTGAGCTACGAAGAGTGGCAGAAAACGCCCGGTGAGTCGAACGGTCGGCAATCAATCGTCCTCTTCGAACGCAACCCAAGCGCCCCCAACGGCCTGACGTGGGTCCACGTTCAGGAGACGTGGAAACCGACGCCCGCAAGAGCAACGCGATAGGCCCCGGCTCGCCGTATCCGCACAAACCCCCCGATCAGCAGGATCCGGGGGGTGGTGCAACTGTTCGGTTCAGAAACCAAACTTGAGTGCGCGAGGGGGGACTTGAACCCCCACGTCCGTTAGGACACTGGAACCTGAATCCAGCGCGTCTGCCAATTCCGCCACTCGCGCAGTGGTGATGGGAGACCCATGCAGTCCGGAGAGCGTAGCCGAGCGTTCGACGGCCGCGACCCCCGTTACTGTTCTCGCCATGGTTCTGCGGGACTTCGAAGATCGCTTGGAACGACTGGTCGAGGGCATGTTCGCTCGCGCCTTCCGCACCGGACTCCAGCCAGTGGAGATCGGCCGGCGGTTGGTCAAAGAGCTCGACGCGAATCGGACACTCGATGTTCGTGGCCGCAGCGTCGCCCCGAATCACTTCGTGGTCCATCTCGATCCGGCAGATGGTGAACGCTTTTCCAAGATCCAGGACTCGCTCATCGGTGAGCTGCGGACCATCGTGCGAGAACATGCAACAGCCGAAGGATTTCGGTTCCTTGGACCGGTCGGTCTGCAACTGATGGAGGACGAAGCCGGAACCGTCGGGATGTTCCGGGTCGATGCCGGCTTCGACGAAGCCCCACCTCCCGATCACCACGGCTACCTCGAGTTGCCTGACGGACAGCTCGTCGGGCTCGGTGTCGAGCCGGCAACGATCGGCCGGGTTCCCGAGAGCACGATCGTTCTGAGCGATCCCAACGCGTCCCGGCATCATGCTGAACTCCACCCCGACGGCGACAGCTTCGAACTCGTCGATCTCGGCTCGACCAACGGCAGCCAGGTCAACGGCGAAAACGTGAGCCGGCACCTTCTGGTCGATGGCGACGAGCTCACGTTCGGAACGATCCGGTTGCGCTTCCGTCTTCGATGACGCGCCACGAGCCCTGACCTCTCGTACTGTCTGAGCTGTCGTGTCTGAAGCATTGCTCACGTTGCTCCGCTGGTGTCTCCTGGCACTGATCTACCTCTTCTTCTTTCGCGTTCTGCAGGCCACTTGGTTCAGCACCGTGGCCGGCCGCAAGGTCTCAGCCCGGGCGGGTGGCTCGAATGGCCGTCCCTCCGGCCCGAACCCGTCGACCAGCAAGGCGGGGGGCGGGCGGAAGAAGAACAAGCGGCAAGCTCGGGTTCCGACCCTCATGATCGTGGAGCCGGCGCCGGCCGCGGGACAGCGGTTTGCGGTGTCCGGCACCCTGTCGATCGGTCGAGCCGCAGGCTGCGAGATCACGCTCGACGACACGTTCATCTCTCAGGTTCATGCACGCGTCACAAAAGGGCAGAGCGGTGTTGTGATCGAGGACCTCGGCTCGACCAACGGGACCTATCTGAACCGCAAGAAGGTGACGGCTCCGGTTGTCGTGCAAACCGGAGATGTGATCCAGGTCGGCAGTACGGTTCTGGAACTCCAGTGAACAACGATGGGCGAGCAGCGCTGCACGCGAGACCATGTCGGGAGGTGATTGAGCCGTGTTGAAGATGACAGGTACGGCCGTGACCCACGCCGGTCAGGTCCGCAAGACCAATCAAGATCGGGCCCTGTTCTCGCCGAACGTCGGTGCGGTCGCCGACGGTATGGGCGGTCACCAGGGTGGCGAACAAGCAGCAGCCATCACGATCGAGATCCTCGGTGGGCTCACTGGGCAACTCTCGAAGGAGCGGCTCGTCGACACCGTCCGCGCCGCCAATCGTGCCGTGTTCGACGAGAGCGAGCGCCCCGAGCTGCGGGGCATGGGCACGACCCTGGTCGTAGCTGCACTCCATCCCGCCGATGCGACGATCACGGTGGTCAACGTCGGCGACAGTCGTGGCTATCTGTTGCGCCAGGGCACGATGCGTCAGATCACGGTTGATCACTCGCTCGTCGAAGAGTTGGTGCGTCAAGGTCGTATCACCGAAGAAGACGCGCTCTCCCATCCTCAACGCAACATCGTGACGCGTGCCCTCGGTCTGAGCGACGAGATCGAGATCGATGTCTTCGAGCTCGACGCCCGCCACGGCGACCGCCTTCTGCTCTGCAGCGACGGGTTGTTCAACGAGGTGGCCGTCGATGTGATCGGCGACCGGCTACGGGAAGTCGGTGATGTCGAACAGGCCGCTCTGGAGCTCGTTGAACTCGCCGTCGCGGGAGGCGGGCGCGACAACATCAGCGTCGTGCTTCTCGATGTGATCGATGAGGCCGACGCCGGTTCCATCCGACACGAAGCAGAGAACGCCCGCCGTCCAACGCCGAGGGCAGCAGCGACGGTGTTCGGTGGCTCCTCGGCCGACGAGATCGCTTCGGGCGATTCGCCCGATGCGGAGGCTGAGAGCGAGCAGGTTTCGATCGACCCCCTCCCAACAGATCGCCTGCCGGTCATCGACGACGATGGTCCAGCAGATGAGCAGGACTCGCCGGAGTCAACGAGTTCGCAACCGCTCCGCCCGAGCCCGCCAGACGACCGCTACGACGCCTCGACGTCGGGCGATCGCGTGACGTCGCGCGACCGAGGCCGAGCACGGTGGGTCGCCATCGCCGTTGTCCTGACGTTCCTTGTGGCGTTCCTCGGGATCAACTGGTTTGGTTCGAGTGCCTACTTCGCGGCCGAACAGTCCGGCGAGATCGTGATCTTCCGCGGTCGACCGGGTGGGATTCTGTGGGTTGACCCCGAGCTCGAGCAATCGACGGGCGTCGCAATTGTTGAACTCGCACCCGCCGGGCGACTGAAGCTCGAACAAGCGCTCGAGTGGACGTCATTGGACGCGGCGATCGAGTTCGTCGAGCAGCTCGAACGACTCGAGCCAGACGAAGCCGACAGCTGACATGCGGCCCCGCACCGTTGAGCTGGGCCTGCTGCTTCTCACCTGCCTGATCACCGTTTCCGCCTATGGCCTGACCAGCCTCGGGCGAGCAGCAGCGCTTCCGGCCGACATCGTCCCGTTTCTCTCGATCGTTGTTGTTCTTCTTCTCTCGTTTCATGTCGTCGTGCGCCGCCTCGCACCGCACGCCGACGGGCTCCTCCTGCCCCTTGTCGCTCTGTTGAACGGCCTCGGCTACGCGATGATCGCCAGGCTCGACCCGGCCCTCGCCGATAGCCAAGCAGCATGGACGTTCCTCGGGCTCGTAGCGTTCACGGCGACCTTGGCCGTCATCCGCGATGTTCGGAAGCTGGCGCCGTACCGCTACACGCTGGCGCTGATCGGCGTCGCTTTGCTGTTGCTGCCGCTCGTACCCGGCCTCGGGGTCGAGATCAACGGCGCACGAATCTGGCTGCGGATCGGATCGTTCTCGATTCAACCCGGTGAGTTCGCCAAGGTCGTTCTGGCCTCGTTTCTCGCCGGGTATTTGGTCGACAAGCGGGAACTTCTCGCGATCAGCACTCGACGGCTCGGGCCGCTCCATCTTCCGGACCTCAAACACTTCGGGCCGCTGCTCCTGGCCTGGGGTGTTGCTCTCGTCGTGATGATCGCTCAACGCGACCTCGGCTCGTCGCTGCTCTTTTTCACGTTGTTCGTCGTGATGGTCTATGTCGCCACCGGTCGGGCCGCGTACGTCGTGACCGGAGCTGGCCTCTTCGCGATCGGTTCGACCCTGGCGTATCAGATGTTCGGCCACGTCCAGACTCGCGTGGAAATCTGGATCGATCCGTTCGAGGACCCGAAGGGTGCCGGCTTCCAGATCGTCGAGGCGGCCTTCGCTCTGGCCGACGGCGGGCTCACTGGAACAGGTCTTGGCCAAGGCACGCCGGGAAAGGTGCCATTCGCTGTCACCGACATGATCTTCGCAGCCATCGGTGAAGAGCTCGGGCTTCTCGGAGCGACCGCTGTCCTGGCCACCTTCTTGCTCTTCGTCGGCGCCGGCTTTCGAGTGGCGGCAGAGACAAAGAGCTCCTTCGAAAAGCTCCTGGCAGCCGGTCTCACGTCACTCCTCGGCTTCCAGGCCTTCGTGATCATCGGTGGGGTGTTGCGAGTGCTGCCTTTGACCGGTGTGACCTTGCCGTTCGTCTCCTATGGCGGCTCCTCGTTGATCTCGAACTACATCATTCTCGCGCTCTTGATCCGCATCTCGGATCGCTCCCACCAGCCGTCAGCTGTGGCTGCCCGGCAATTGGTCACCGCATGATTGATCGCTCCATCCGCCACGTAGCCATCGTCTTGATGGGCTGCTTCGTACTGCTCTTCGTCCAGCTCAATCGCGTGCAGGTGTTCGGCGCAGAAGAACTGCGGGAGAACCCAAACAACACCCGAACGATCCAGCGAGACTTCGGTCGAGATCGCGGATTCATCTTCACTACTGATGGTCAGGTCGTTGCCCAGTCCGACGAAGTCGATGGCCCGTTCGAGCATCTCCGGGTGTACCCCCACGGGGACCTCTACGGCCACACCGTCGGCTACCTGTCGTTCAACATCGGAGCCGAGGGGATCGAGCGCAGCTACAACGACGAACTGACCGGCCGCACCCCAGAACTCCAGCTCAGCGGGCTCTCCGATCTCCTCGCAAACACCACACCGACCGGCGACCTCGTTCTCACGCTCGACCATGAACTCCAGACAGCGGCCCGCGATGCCCTGGGTGATCGGCGCGGCTCCGTTGTCGTCCTCGACCCTTCGACCGGGGCCGTCCTGGCCATGTGGAGCTTCCCCAGTTTTGATCCGAACCTACTCTCTGCCCACGACGGCGTTGCCGTCAACTCGTCGTTCTCCCAACTCATCAACGCAGAAGACAATCCGTTGCGAGCCAGCGCGTTTCGCGACGTCTTCTTCCCCGGTTCGACCTTCAAGATCGCGACGGCGGCCGCCGGCCTCGAGAGCGGCCTTGCCACTCTTGCCAGCCCCGTGTTCCCTGTCGCCACCGAGTACACACCCCCGCTCACGTCACGGCCGATCGCCAACTTCGCCAACTCGGCATGTGGCGGGAACCTCGAAGAGATGATTCGGGTCTCGTGCAACACCGGATTCGCTCGTCTTGGTGCCGAGCTCCTCGGTCCGACGATCATGATCGAGCAGGCGCAAGCGTTCGGCTTCAACGTGGTCCCTCCGTTCGACATCCCGGGTGCCGTCGCCTCGACCTTCCCCACCGACTACGGCGATCGCGTTCGCTCGCCGAGCCTCGAGATCCCGGCTGGCGTGTTCGAGAACACTCCGTTCCTCGCCCAGGCATCGATCGGTCAGAACGAGGTCGCTGCGACGCCCCTCCAGATGGCGATGGTTGCGGCAGCTGTTGCCAATGACGGTCAGATCATGGAGCCGTTCGTCGTCGCTGAAATCCGCAATCTCCGCGGTGACCCAGTGTCATCTCCGAATCCGAAGGCGTGGCTCTCGCCGCTTTCCGCAGCGAACGCTGGGGAGTTGCGCAGCGCCATGATCAACTCCGCCGTGAATGGCACGGGCGGTCGAGCGCTCGTGCCGGGCCTCGAGATCGGAACCAAGACAGGCACCGCCCAGTTGGGAACCGACCCACCGCAATCCCACGCCTGGGCCATCGCCTTTGCCGGCCTGCCCGGCGGCGAACCGGAGCTGGCGCTTGCGGTCCTGCTCGAGGCCGATCCGGGCCGTGGCGACCAGACCGGTGGGCGAGACGCCGCCCCGGTTGTGGCCGAGATCCTCAGCGCTTACTTCGACTCGTGAACCGGGGCTGCGGGCCCCTGAACGCATTTCCACCCCGACGACTCACTAACCTAAGCCAGCTGTGAGTGACGTACCCGCCTCTCGTCCGGTCCTAAACGACCGCTACGAACTCCACCGCCGTATCGCGCGTGGAGGCATGGCTGACGTTTTCCTCGCCCGGGATGTCCTGCTCGATCGGCCGGTTGCGGTCAAGGTGCTCTTCCCCCAGTTCGCGGCCGAGCCCACGTTCGTCGAACGATTTCGCCGTGAGGCACAGGCCGCCGCGAACCTGAATCAACCGGGCATCGTCGCCGTCTACGACTGGGGCGAGCACGACAACACGTACTTCATCGTGATGGAGTACGTCGATGGTCGAAGCTTGGCTGACGTACTCCGGGCCGAGGGCACGCTTCACCCAGACCGAGCGGCCGAGATCTGTACCGATGTTGCTGCAGCGCTCGGATTCGCGCACCGCAATGGCACGGTCCATCGCGACGTCAAGCCCGGCAACATCCTCATCACTCCGGAGGGGCAGGTGAAGGTCACCGACTTCGGTATCGCCCGTGCGTTCGGTGGCGGCGATGAGCTCACCCAGACCGGTTCGGTGATGGGCACCGCAACGTACTTCTCGCCGGAGCAGGCCCAAGGCAAGAACGTCGACCCCAGAAGCGATCTCTATTCGCTGGGCGTCGTCCTGTTCGAGATGGTCACCGGCCAACCGCCGTTCGTCGGCGATTCTCCGGTTGCGATTGCCTACAAGCACGTGCAAGAAGCACCGCCGAGGCCAACGTCGCTCAACCCGGCGATTCCGAAGCCGCTCGAATCGGTGATCGCTCGGCTTCTGGCGAAGAGTCCGGCGCAGCGTTATGCCTCGGCCGAGGACGTCCGCTCCGACCTGCGTCGATTCCGTCAGGGTGAGCCGCTCATGAGTGCACCCGGTAGCTCGCTGGCTCCCACCGCGATCGCGGCCGGAGCCGCAGCAACTGCAGCCGGAGCGACTGCAGCCGGAGCAACTGCAGCCGGAGCAACTGCAGCCGGAGCAACTGCGGTC
>CAZYLX010000019.1:0-13886 GCA_964648595.1 uncultured Acidimicrobiaceae bacterium | reverse complement strand
GGCGAGGTGACCGGCATCATCCCGACCGCTCTCTTCCCGAAGGAAGTAGCCCACAGGGGTTGCACCGAGCTCATCGCCGTCGAAACAATGCACCAACGCAAGCGCATGATGTTCGACCGATCCGACGCCTTCCTGGCCTTGCCAGGCGGCTTCGGGACCTTGGAAGAGATCGCCGAAGTCACGACGTGGGCCCAGATCGGGATGCACAACAAACCGGTGGGCGTGCTGAACATCGACGGCTACTGGGACGGACTGCTCGCCTTTTTCGACCGTGCCGTCGCCGACGGGCTGCTCAAGGAGCAGAACAACGAGCTGCTCCTCCGGGCGACAACCCCGTCGACGATGCTCGACGCGCTTCAGAGCTACTCCGGTACCGCCGAGGCGAAGTGGCTCGACATCGAGCAGAGCTGAGTTGCTCAGCCGAAGCCGCGCGAATCCTGCTTGAGCGCCGTGTCGATGCAGAGCGCTGACGCAACCACAAGGGTGTTAAGAGGCTCGGGCATGCGTTGATGGATCTGTACGACGTAGTTGTCGGCCGTGGTGAACATCGTCTTTGCGATGCCCTCGAACGTCTTGGTGATCCTGGCCACTTCGCTCCCGCTGTTCTCCTCGATCCGGAAGTTCCATGCCCTCCAATTCTCGCCCCTGATCGCGCCGACCTGCGCTCCACCAGACTCCAGCGCGAAGTTGATCTTGCCGATCACGCTCTGCTGCACGATCCGACCGACCTCGGTGCCGTTGGCATCCTCGACGATCACCTTCGATTTGAAGAACTTCCTCGGCCGAATGAGTCGCATCAACACGCGGCCCTGTCCGTCGGTGACCTCCAGTTTGTGGGTGAAGAATTGATCGAGGCTGGCAAAGAGCCGAAGAAACTTCTTGAACTCTGACTGCCCGACCTGCCCGACCGCTGCGATCTGCTGACCGTTCTGATCGAACACCGAATACTGGTTGTTCAGCTCGATCAGTTTCGCCTTCTGGTTGACGACGAGAATTGGCTCGTTGAAGATCGATCCTCCGCCACCGCCAGCGCTCTGGATGCCTGCTCCACGATAGCCACCGCTGCTGATCTGGTCGGCGACGTTCTTCCCCTCGTTGCCGAGCGTGAGTGCTGCATCGAACTGGTCGAGCGCGCCCCGAGGTGTGGCCTGACCTGCTGTTGTGACAGGGTCGCTGCCCTGCACACCACCGTTGCTGACATGGTCGGTCCACGCCGATCCGTCCCAGTAGCGGAGCTCCGCTCGACCCTGAGGGTCTGGATACCAGTTCGCAGCAACGTCGGACATCGGCCAACCGTAGGGGATCGGGTGACACCAGCGGGGCGACCGCTCAACCACAGAAACCGCTCGACCCGCGGGTTGAGTGGTTCTACCGTGCGGCGAATGTCGAGTGATCAAGCACCATCCGAACGCACAGCGGTGAAACGAGGAGCCAACCGAGCCGTGTACGACGCATCGGAGATCCGGGCGATCCTGGCCGCCGGAACGATCGCCCACGTCGGGGTCACCACTGATGCTGGACCGATCGTTCTCCCGATGGCCTACACCGCAACCAACGACCAACTGTTGATCCATGGATCAGTTGCGAACGCGATGATGAGGGCTGGTCGCTCGATGGAAGTGTGCGTCACCGTCACGATTCTCGATGCGCTGATCGTTGCCCGCACACCGTTTCACAACTCGGTGAACTATCGATCCGTGGTGGTCCGAGGCGAAGCCGTACCGATCACCGAGGATGAAGCGAAGCTCGCAGCGCTGGAGGCCATCAACGACCACATGGTCGGCATCTGGGACACGGCACGGCCGCCGAGTGATGTCGATCTCAAACAGACTCTGGTTCTCGCAGTCCCACTCGACGAGGCGTCGGCAAAAGTGCGGACCGGCGATCCCATCGACGAAGACCAAGACCTCGACGGGCTGCACTGGGCCGGCGTCGTGCCGATCACGACGACATGGGGGGCACCGAGCTCGGCCGCCGATCTCGCAGAAGGCATCGAGATTCCGGCGAACGTCGCGGCCCTCGCCGGCCGACCGGTCCACCGGCAGCGCCCTGATCACAACGGTCCATAAGCCTGAAGCGATCTAGGCTCATTCGATGGATCTGCCCGTCAACCCTCCGGTGAAGCCCATGTTGGCGAAAGCCGTCGACGGGATCCCCGAACGCGACGACGTGCTCTTCGAACCGAAGTGGGACGGCTTTCGATGCATCGTCTTTCGAGACGGCGACGAAGTGATTCTTGGCTCTCGGAACGAGAAGCCGCTCACGCGCTACTTCCCGGAGATGGTTGAACCACTGCTGCGTCAGCTCCCCGATCGGTGTGTCATCGACGGCGAGCTCATCGTTGCGACCGACGACAAGCTCGACTTCGACGGGCTCCAGCAACGCATCCACCCGGCCGAGAGCCGAGTCAACATGCTGGCAGAGAAGACGCCAGCATCATTCGTCGCGTTCGACCTTCTGGCGCTGGGCGCCGATGATCTCACGCAGCGACCGTTCGGAGAACGGCGAGCGCTCCTGGAATCGATTCTCGAGACCTGCGAACCACCGATTCACCTGACCCAGACGACCACGGACCCCGAACTCGCGGCCGAATGGTTCGTCGTGTTCGAAGGAGCCGGACTCGACGGCTTGATCGCAAAGCCGCTGGGGGACCCCTACGTCGAGAACAAGCGGACCCAGCTCAAGATCAAGCACGTCCGATCCGCCGATTGTGTCGTTGCCGGCTTTCGATGGCACAAGGACGGTAACGGAGTTGGCTCACTCCTGCTCGGGCTCAACAACTCAGAGGGCGAGCTCCAATCGGTCGGTGTGTGTGCCAGCTTCACGGCGAAACGACGGGCCGAACTGGTGGACGAGTTGCAGCCGCTCACCGTGAACGCGCTCGATGATCACCCCTGGAAGAGCTGGGCAGAGGCCGAGGCTCACGCCGACGGCCGCATGCCAGGAGCACCTCACCGTTGGAGCGGACAGAAAGACCACTCATGGGTGCCCCTCAGGATCGAGCGGGTCGTCGAGGTGAAGTACAACGCGACACTCAACGGGCGCTTGCGCGAGGTCGGGCGATTCTTGCGGTGGCGGCCGGACAAGGAACCAGAGCAGTGCACGTTCGATCAGCTCGACGAACCCGAACCAATCGCTCTGGCAAGGGTTTTGGGGAACTGACCATCCTCGGCTCGTAACCTGCGAGAATGCCGGCTCTGAGAATGCAGTTCGTGATGTCAGGCGACGACGTAGCCAGCCTTCCAGAAAGCGAAGCCGAGGTGGCGATCGTCGGCCGATCCAATGTGGGGAAGTCGTCGTTGGTCAATGCGTTGTCCGGCCGCAAGAAGCTGGCCCACGTATCGAACACGCCGGGCCGAACGCGACTGTTGAATCTTTTCACCGTCGACGGGGGCGGTTCGATCATGGACCTGCCGGGCTACGGCTATGCCAAGGCGCCGAAACACATGCGCAATCAGTGGGGCGTCATGATCGAGGCATACCTCCTCGAGCGCGAAGGCATCACCATGGTGATGGTGCTCGTCGATGGCGAAGTGGGCCCGACCAAGCTGGACACCCAGATGCTCGAATGGCTCAGGGCGAACGGCCTACCCCACACCGTCATCGCGACCAAACACGACAAGGTGAAGTCGTCGAAACGGGACAAGCAGAAGAAGATCGTCGCCGACAAGGTCGACCTCGAACCTCGCGACGTCGTGTGGGTGAGCGCCCACAAGGGCGTCGGTATCGACCGGCTCCGCGGCCTCATCCTTCACTGGCTCGAGTTGTAGCATTGGTCTTGCTGTCGCGAAACGCTGACTCGCATCCGGCTCAGTCTTTGCCAAGCGAGCCCGCCTGAACGGCGTCGGCGACGACGGCAAGCGCCAGTTCCCAGAACTCCTCGGCCGCGTCCCCCACCGGCGAGTTGAACGCTTTCACCTGCGACTGCTGGATGCCATGTTCCTGCCAGCTGACCCCACCGGACGACGCATTCAACAACATCGGTTGGAGACGGTCACACGCGTACGCGAACACTGCCGTCGGTGTTGACCGCCCCTCGTATTCATCCCACAGCGCGCGAACCTCGGCGGCCTGGTCAGCCGGCAACAGACCGAAGATCCGATCGGCTGCTGCCCGTTCACGCTCCTCTTTGTCCTCGTGCCCAGCAACGTCGTACGCGAACGTGTCGCCTGCGTCGATCTCGACGATGTCGTGCACAACAAGCAGGTTCATCGCGTGGAACGGGTCGACCTCGGGACCGGCGTGCGGCGCGAGAATCATGACGAGCATGGCCAAATGCCAGGAGTGCTCAGCGGTGTTCTCGTAGCGGGACCCGTCCACCAGCCGGCTTCGGCGAAGGACGCCCTTCAACTTGTCGATCTCGAGCAGGAAGTCGATCCGTCGGCCGAAGTCGGCGCCGATCGTGGAGGCGAGCGAGACCACACGTTCTTGATTCACGGACGAACCATACGCCCGTGCCCAACTACGGTTCTGCTGTGGCCGCAGCGAAAGAACGCATCTCCCTGGAGTTGGCGGGGCGCGAGGTGTCGATCTCGAGCCCGCACAAGGTGTTCTTCTCGAAGCGAGGCGAGACCAAGCTCGATCTTGTCAACTACTACCTCGCGATCGAAGGCCCGCTCATGCGAACGATGCGGGGACGGCCAACGATGCTGCAACGTTTCCCCGACGGCGCCTCTGGGAAGTCGTTCTTTCAGAAGCGTGTACCGAAAGGAGCCCCCGACTGGCTCGAGCAGACAACTGTCAGCACTCCCAACGGAACTGATTCGAATGCCATGGTGGCGGCAGACATCGCCCACATCGCGTGGGCAGTGAACATGGGCTGCCTCGGGTTCCACCCGTGGCCGTACCTCGCAGCACACCCTGACGTTGCCGACGAACTTCGCATCGATCTCGACCCCTCCCCCGGTGTCGACTTCGATGACATTCGAAGCGCCGCTTTCGAAACGAAGCGTCTTCTCGATGAGCTCGACATCCTTAGCTTCATCAAGACCTCGGGTAGCCGTGGCCTCCATATCTACGTCCGCTTGGAGCCAACGTGGACTTCGTATGGCGTTCGGGCGGCAGCGGTCGCCCTGGCCCGAGAACTTGAACGGCGCCACCCCGATCGGATCACCGCCGCGTGGTGGAAGGAAGAACGGGGCGAGCGAGTTTTCGTCGACTTCAATCAGAACGCGCCACACAAGACGGTGTTCGGTGCGTGGTCGGTCCGGTCGCGAGTTGGGGCCCAGGTGTCAGCTCCGATCTTCTGGGACGAGGTCGAGACGGTCGTTCTCGACGACCTCACGATTGCCAACGTGCCCGACCGCTTGGCCGAGCTCGGAGATCCGTGGGCCGAAATCAACGACGACCCACAATCGCTGCAACCGCTGCTCGACATGAGCGACAACGACATGGCGAACGGGTTGATGGATGCCCCTTGGCCGCCCGTCTATCCAAAGATGCCAAACGAGCCGCCCCGTGTCGCACCGAGCAGGGCAAAGGCCGATCCGGCGTGAAGCCATCGCCTCCTGCCAGGCGATTCAGCTCCAGCAATCACTCGACGGGCGTAGGGGTCAACCTCACCGGCTGACCCCTACCCTGCTCCCCCGATGGGAGCCGGACACGATCACTCGAGCCAGGGGCCAGTACCTGTCGATCGAACGATGCGACGGGTGCTGACGACAGCAGTCGTGCTTTGTGCGGTCATCGCCGCTGCTGCAGCGATCGTGACATGGCCCAATGACACCAGCCAGGAGACCTTCAACCTCGGAAACGATCTCTACAGCGGTTCCATCGAGCGAGTCATCGATTGCCCGCCGGCCGACGTTCCCCAAGGGGCCGAAAGCCTCGAATGCCTGGTCGTGCAGGTCGAGATCACGGAGGGAGTCGACGCTGGTCAGCTCTTCGAACTTCCTCCGTTCTTCGAACCGAGCACCACGTTCGAGGTTGGTGACGAAATCGTCCTGGCCAGGGTCGATGACCCGAGCGCTCCGTTCCGCTACGCCTACAGCGACCGGAATCGAAAGTCGTCGCTGCTGGTGCTCACCATCGTGTTCGCCGCAGCCGTTGTTCTGCTCGGTGGGCTCAGGGGCCTGTCCGCTCTCGCCGGGCTCGCCTCGACGGCAGCGGTTCTCGGTTTCTACACGCTGCCCGCGCTCCTGGAAGGGCAGTCGGCGCTGCCCATTGCGTGTGTGTCAGCGGCGATCATTGCCGTCGTCGCGATCTACACCAGCCATGGCTTCAGCCCGATGGCGACCGTCGCCGTGCTGGGGACACTTCTCGCTCTCGCTCTGACGGTCGCGTTCGGTGTCGTGTTCATCGAGCTGACCGAGCTCAGCGGATTCGCGTCCGAGGAGTCGTTGTTCATCCAAGGCATCGGCGACATCGACGTACGTGGTCTTCTGCTCGCCGGCCTCGTGATCGGTGCATTGGGAGCACTCGATGACATGACAGTCACTCAGGCGTCAGTCGTGTTCGAGCTGCGCCGGACCGATCCAACATCGACGAGGCGAGACCTCTTCACCGCAGCGATGCGGGTAGGTCGAGATCACGTCGCCTCGACGGTCAACACCCTCTTCCTCGCGTACGCCGGGGCCTCTCTGCCGCTCTTGCTCCTGTTCTCGGTAGGCCGACTAGGCGCGGTCGACGTTGCCAACAGCGAGGTGGTCGCGACAGAGATCGTCCGCACACTCGTCGGTTCGATTGGCCTGGTCGCTTCGGTTCCGCTGACCACCTGGCTTGCCGTTCGCGTGGTCGGGAACGGCGACGACACCCCGTCGGTGCCGTCGGGCCAACGACCGCCGAAGCGGCGAACCCCCGGGCAGCACACGCCGACTGTGGTCGCCGCTCCCCCGATGACCGGATCGCCGGCTGGCGACGAAGGCACCGACGTGACTGCTCCACACAGATCGGGTGCCGTCGACAAGAAAAACCCTTCAGAGACTCCTCAACGACCAACACGCGGCCACCGCTGGAGCCATCTCCGCGACGGCATCGACGACTGAATATCGAACGCTGGTTGAGGCTCTCGGTGGTCAGCCGAGCGTCTTGGCGAGCATGGCGACTTCCTCATCACCGCCGTAGGGCTGGCAGCGCGCCACCTCTTCGAAACCGGCGATGTCGTGGAATCGAAGGCTGCGCTCGTTCATCGGCACGGTGTTCACCTCAGCCGTCAGGATTGGCACGCCGCGCTCTCGCGCCACGTCTTCGAAACGGGCATAAAGGGCGGGGCCCCACCCTTGGCCCCTCGCTGTTTCTGCCAACGCAATTCGATCGACGTAGACGAAGTCGTTGTAGCGCTCACAGAACCACCGATAGTTCGGGCTCGCATACGTGCCATTGGGGCCGAGCAGGATCATGATGCCGACGACAACATCCTTGACCTCGACCACGAGGAACGACTCAGCCTCGGAGAGGAGGAGGTCGAGCTTGGCGCCGTCCATTGGGCCGACCTCGGGAACGTTCGCCTCATTGATCGCGAGCACGGCCGACCGGTCAGCAGCCGTGTAGTCCCTGATCATCGACCTTGGGCCAGTCTGTTTGCCTTGGTCACGAGATCGGGAGCGTCGATGCTCTCTGCGAAGGCAACGAGTTCGGGGGCCGGTCCGGTCCAGCGCAGCTCATCAACCGACTCGACCGTCGGTGCTTCCAGATCGAGCGTCGCCAGCGTCTTGAACAGCAGCGCATCTGCCATGTTGTCGGCGAGGGTCTGGGCCAACTTCGCGCCGCTGCGCACTGTGATGTCCCACTGACCTGCTGACAGCGGGATCTGTTCGATGTGGCCGTAGCGAGAGAGCACGGTTGCCGCCGACTTCGCCCCCCAACCCGGCAAGCCCGGGAATCCATCTGCGCTGTCGCCGACGAGGCCCAACCAATCGGCGATCGATTCCGGGGGAACGCCGTACTTCTCGATCACATCCTCGACGTCGTAGATCTTCTCCTTGCGGCGATCGAACTGAAGGATGCGACCGGCTCGAACGACCTGGGCGAGATCCTTGTCTGGCGTGCAGATCAAGACCTTCTCGACTCGCTCATCCTCGGCAGCCAGAACGGCGGCTGCGGCAAGGGCGTCATCTGCTTCGTGGACCGTCATGGCGAAGGTTGCGATTCCCAAGGCTCTGAGGCCATCTTCGAGCCACGGGAACTGGGCCAGAATCAGCGGATCCATGTCCTCCCCAGTCTTGTACCCAGCGTAAAGCTCGTTGCGGAACGATTCGACCACCGAGTCCGTGGCGACACCGACATGGGTCCCACCGTCGTCGATCATGGTGAGCATGTTGCGCAAGACGGCTCGCGTCGCCCCGACCTCGCGCCCGTCTGCGGTCTCATGACCGGGCCGGCCGAAGAACTGCCGGAAGAGCTCATAGGTTCCGTCGACGAGGTGCACGATCACCGCGCCATCATGCCCGACGACGGGCCGGCACGACGGCTCGACCTTCCGAAACGGACCGATGACGGCTAGAACTGTCAGATGCTCAGCGTCCTGTCACCGGCGAAGTCACTGGACTACGAGTCCAAACTGGCAACCAAGAAGTTCAGTCAGCCAATCCTGCTCGATCGCGCAGCAGAACTGGTTGACGTCATGGCCGAAAAGACTCCTGACGACCTTCGCACGATGATGGGAATCAGCCACGAACTCGCCGAGCTGAACGTCGAACGTTTCCACGACTGGTCGATGCCGTTCAACGAGACCAATGCCAGACCAGCAGTCCTGGCGTTCAGCGGCGATGTCTACATGGGTATGGATGCTGGCCACCGGTTCGGAGAACGCGACTTCACCAGAGCGCAGAAGACGATTCGAATTCTTTCCGGGCTCTACGGCGTGCTGCGCCCGCTTGACCTCATGCAGCCCTACCGGCTCGAGATGGGCAGCAAGGTGAAGACCGCCGCTGGAAAGGACCTCTACGCCTACTGGGGTGACACGATCACTGACCAGCTCAACGAGGACATCGCCTCGTCTCCAGGACCTGATGTCCTCATCAACCTCGCATCGAATGAGTACTTCGGAGCAGTGCAACCCCACCGCATCGAGGGTCAGGTGGTCTCGCCCCGTTTCCTGGACCAGAAGAACGGCGAGTACAAGATGATCAGTTTCTTTGCCAAGCGAGCCCGAGGCTCGATGGCAGCGTGGTTGGTGCTCGAGCGGGTAGACACAATCAAGGGCATCACCGAGTTCGATGCCGAGGGCTACCGGTACGACCCGGACCGCTCGACCAGGAACGAACCCGTCTTCATTCGCTAGCCGTCTAGATTGCGTGAATGGGTCCAAACGTCGCAACAACGGATCAGGTCGACCACACGGAACTTCTCGAGTTCGTTCGACCCCGCCACCAATGGGTACTTGGAACGGTCAAGAAGAACGGGTGGCCTCAGCTGTCGCCAGTGACCGGAGGCGTGACCGCCGACGGCGTACTGACGGTCGCTACGTACCCCGACCGCGACAAATGCCACAACATCCGGCGCAACGCCAACGTCACGCTCTGCGTCCTGAGCGACCACTTCGGTGGGGCATGGGTGCAGGTCGATGGCCACGCAACCGTGCTGGACATGCCGACGGCGCTCGATGGTTTGGTGGAGTACTACCGGGCGGTGTCGGGCGATCATCCGGATTGGGCCGAGTATCGAGAAGCAATGGAACGCCAAGGCAAGTCGCTGATCAGCATCGAGCCGGTCGAATGGGGCCCCATCGCCACTGGTGGCTTCCCGGCGAGCGTCGCATCGATGATGCGTTTCGCCGAAGATTCCTGACCGCCGAACCGACTGCCCGCGATGATCGCGATCGCTAGCTGTCAGCCGGACCCGGCGTGCCAGACAGGTGGTCAGCGAGGCGGAGTGCAAGCTGGATGATCGTGAAGGTGGGATTCGCGTACCCAACGCTGGTCGGAAAGACAGAACTGCCAGCGACATAGAGATTGTCGAGTTCATGCATGCGGCCGTGCCCATCGACCACGCCCTCCTCGGGGTCGGCATGCATTCGGGTGCCACCCATGTGATGGAGGCCAGTCCCGGCCCGCGGAATGGGCCCGTCACCAAGCGACTGCATTGTGGTCAGCGGGCCAAGCCCTGCGGCTTCGAACGCGTCGGACGTCACCTCGACAGCGCGGTGGATCGCAGACACCTCTGGCTCGCTGAATGACCATTGGAGCACGGGCCGGCGAAGTCCATAGCGATCGGTGTCGCTGCCGAGTCTGACCCGGTTGTCCGGCGACGGGCGCTGTTCGAACATCGACTCGACGGAGGCAAATCCGGGAGTCAGGAGCCGCTCTTCGGCATCTGACCAACCGCCGATTCCCGTGTGGTGAACGCGTCCGTCCTTTGCCAACCGTCCGAGTGTCACTGCATCGACGGGATGACGCAGTGCTTTTGCCGTCGCACCGGCAATCACACGAGGGTCCCGGCGCTGGATGCCGTCCTGGAGCTTGGCCAGAGCGAACCCGGTCGGGGTCCCGTCCAAGGAGTGACGACCGACGAGATCGATGGAGAAGCGCAAGAGGTCCTCGCGCTCGGCGTAGTCGGGGTCGATGCCGTGGCCTCGCAGGACGAAGGTGTCGCTGATCTCTTGGAAGTCGTAGTACGACAGATCCTGAATCGCTGCTTGGCGCAGATACCCCAACCGAATGTGTGGATGATCAACGAAGTACCGACCAAGTTGGTCGTGCGGGTTCGGTATAGACCCATTGTCGGCCCCTGCCAGCAAATGCCGACTGTTCTCGATACCGCCAATGGCGAGCACAACTCGCCCTGGCGTGAGGATCGTGGATTCTCCCGATGGACTGGCGAACTCGACGCCGCTGATCAAGGTTCCCTTCCGAATGAAGCGCAGCAGCTGCAGCCCGGTTCGCAACTCGATGCCTGGGTGAGCCTCGGCTTCGCCTGGGCGGCGTACCTGGATGGTCTCCGCAGCTGGGAAGTGGAACAGTTCAGAGTAGAAGTGCGGTGGCAGGTGTGCCGGTTCGAGTCCATCGCCGTAGTCGGCGGGATCAAAGGAGTGGCCCTCCAAGTCGAGGAACACAAGAGCGTCGTCTCGGTAGCGGAGGATGTCATTCGCTGGAACGGGGAACCCCGGGATGTCGAACGCCGGCCGTTCTGCGAAATCGGCGGGGAGCGCTTCAACCATTCGGACCACTCGTTGGCCCGATGGCCGACCCCGGGCTGCCCAGCGCCAACTGGACCCACCTGGCTGACGCCAGCGTGTTTCGGTCAGATGATCGCGAGCGTAGAGAGAGCCGCCGACCAGTGTCGGGTCGGTCCGGTCTGATGCAGCGACGCTCGGATCGATTCGACCACCATGAAGGTCGCTGCCGGTGGACTCCAAACCCGGGCCTCCGCCATCCACCAACGTGACCGATTGGCCATTGTCCGCGAGTCGAAGGGCGATGGCCAAACCTGCTGGACCGGCGCCGATGACGCACACCTCTGGCGAGTCGTTGAAGCTCATCGAGTGAGTCTGCCTGCCGCACGCGGATCTCGCCTGGGCAGGAGGTCGCTAGCTCGGAGGCAACACTGCTCACCACTCCGCGTCACGAGGGCGCAAGGATGCTCGGGCGGCGAGAATCGATGGGAAGTCTCCGTTCGAGTTCGGCGGCGATCGCCAGGAGATCGAGATCCCCGTGCGGGGCGCCGATCAGCTGAACCCCGACCGGTAATCCGTCGCTGTCGAAGCCTGCCGGAAGCGAAAGCGCAGGCATGCCAAGAGCGGTGATTCGACAGCACGACCGCATCCAGTCGATGTAACGCTCGCACGCAACGCCGTCGACCGACGTCGGATACTCAATGTCCGCCGAGAAGGGAGAGAGCTGGGTCACCGGCGCAACGAGGACATCGAAGCTGGAGAAGAACTCGACAGCTCGCCGCCAGAGGACGCCGAGCGTGGAATGGGCCTTCGCAACTTCCATTGCGCTCATGGCCTGACCCCGGTCGAATTCCTCCTGAACGGCCGCCTTCGTCTCACCCATTCGTTGACCGAGTCTGGAGAGACCGTTGGCGTGCACGTAGGAACGGATCGCCGCAAAACACTCGTCAGCACCTTCCAGGTCGGGCTCGGCGTGCTCGACCGACCACTCGAGCGTTTCGATCCGCTTGGCGTAGTCAGCGATCACGTCGGCTACCGGTGCCTCGACCGGAAGCCCGCCAAGCGTCGGGCTGTACGCCACTCGTATCGGCCGACTGACGGCCCCGGGTGAAGCCGGCGGCTGGACACCGTGGTTCAGAGGGTCACGATGGTCTGGCGCTCCGATCACGCTCAGGAGGAGCGTCAGATCCTCAACCGTCCGACCCATCGCCCCGTCGACACCGAACGTCGCTCCGGCGACTCCCGGTCGGATCGTCGGCACCAAGCCGGCGCTGGCCCGGAAACCAACCACGTTGTTCCAGGCAGCAGGATTGCGAAGCGATCCTCCCATGTCACCGCCATCAGCGATCGCCACCATTCCAGCGGCAAGGGCGGCGGCCGCGCCGCCTGACGATCCACCGGCCGTCCGGCCGAGGTCCCATGGATTCCGCGTGGTCCCATAGACGGGGTTGAAGGTGTGTGAGCCAACGCCGAACTCGGGAGTATTGGTCTTGCCAACCGCAACCGCGTCGGCTGCCTTCACCCGACCAACGAGCAGGCTGTCCTCATCAGGTCGATGCCCGGCGAACACCGGGGATCCATACGTGGTGACGAAATCAGCCGTGTCGGTCAGGTCCTTGTGAGCGGTGACGAGACCGGCCAGAGGACCGACCGGATCACCATTGGCGCGTCGATCATCGATCGATGCCGCGGTGACCCGGGCAAGATCACGGTCCATGGCAACAATGGCGTTCACCGACGGGTTGACCGCATCGATGCGTTCGAGATGGGCATCGAGCAGTTCTCGTGCTGAGACCTCGCTGCGCTCCAGCATTCCGCGCTGCTCGGTCGCAGTGAGATCACAAAGCGAAGATGGGACCGGGGCAGGTTGTCCAGCGCCGGAGGATGTCGCATCTGTTGGCATGCACCATCATCGGCCTACTTCGAGCGGTTGGGCAAGGATCCAGAAACCCACGGACCTCATCCTCGCCGGGATTGGCCGAGTCGCAGGCCAGGGTTCAGACCGCGGAGGTCTCGTCTCTCACCAGCAGAGAATACAGCTCGGAGTAAAGGCCTGGGTTGCTCAGGAGCTCACTGTGCGTTCCCCGCTCGACGAGCACACCATCCTCCAGCACCAGGATCTGGTCGGCGTTCGTGATGGTCGACAGACGGTGCGCAATCACGATCGCGGTTCGACCGTGCAGGGCTTCTGCCAAGGCCTCTTGCACCAACAGCTCGTTCTCGGAATCGAGGTGACTGGTCGCCTCATCGAGGATCACGACGGCCGGATTCTTGAGCAGCATCCTGGCGATCGACAGCCGCTGCTTCTCTCCGCCGGAGAATCGATAGCCCCGCTCACCGACCACGGTGTCGTAGCCTCCTGGCAGCTTCTCGATCGTCGAGTGAATCTGTGCCGCTCGGCAAGCTGCGACCATCTCGGCGTCGGTTGCGTCTGGCTTGGCATAACGCAAGTTCGCAGCAATGGACTCGTGGAACAGGTGTGGATCCTGCACCACCACACCGATCGAGCGTCGCAGGCTTTCCTGGGTGAGATCCCGGACATCGTGTCCATCAACCAACATGCGGCCGCCGGTCACGTCATAGAGGCGGGGCACCAGGTTGGTGATGGTGGTCTTGCCCGCGCCCGACGGACCGACAAGCGCAACGAGCTGGCCCGGGGCAATGTCGACGTCGAGGTCACGAATGACCGGGGCGATGTCCTCGTCGGAAACCGACGATGACGGCGTCTCGAGAGAAGGAATGATGGTCTCGGTCGACAACGGGTACCGGAACGTGACGTGGTCGAACGTGACCCGCCCCTTCGGCTGCTCCAGTGCCACCGCGTCTGGCCGGTAGA
>CAZYLX010000018.1:0-13933 GCA_964648595.1 uncultured Acidimicrobiaceae bacterium | reverse complement strand
ACCGGCACCGAAGGCGACGACCGCAGCAACGGCGTGGGTCCAGTCCAGTCGAGGGGCGAGTAACGCAGCACCGAGGGCTCCGACGGCAAGGAATCTTGCGGCGGTCATCATCGGCAACCGTTTGGTTCGGTCCGCCCACCAGCCGAGTGCCAGCCGGGTAGCGATCCCGCTGATCGAGCCGACGCTCAACAGGATTCCAGCCCCACCCGACGACCAACCGGCGTCGGTGGCCGAGCTCGTGAGCCAGCTCCCGAGCGTGCCAGCAGCGGCCGCCGCGAAGAAGGCCGCTGTCGCGGCAATGAGCAGTGTCGACCGAGTGCTTGTCAATTCCCGGTGCTCGCTCTTCTTCGCCCGCTGTACCTCTGGTCCATCATCAGGCGCGAATCGCAGTACCACGCCGAGGGCAACAACGGCCAGGAGGGATGCGGCGGCGTACGCCCATGGCCAGCCGACCGTGAGCGCGATCGCTGGCACGGCGAGCCCTCCGAGCAACGTGGCTCCTGGCATTCCCGATTGTTTGACCGCCATGGCAAATCCAAGGCGCCGAGGATCGATGGACTGGCTCAGCAACTTGTTGGCTGCGGTCTGACAGCCAGAGTTCGAAATCCCTGCGACACAAAGAGCGGCGACGAGCACGGGGCCGGTACGGACGAACCCCGCGATCAGGGTCGTCATCGCCGCTGTGGTGAGCAAGCTGACCGTGATCATCCGGCGGGCTCCGAGATACTCACCGAGGCGCCCGAGGCCAATCGAGCCGAGAGCAGAACCGAAGAAGAAGCCACCGATGACCAGCCCGAAGAACGCCTCAGAGATGTCGATCGACGATCGGAGCTCTGGGCCGAGCGCGCCGGCAAGGAACGCCGGATAGACGCTTGCCACGGTGGTGAACACCGACGCCAGCATCACGAGCGACGGCGTCGGTTCTCGCTCTGTCACCCCGTGAACCAGCCTCCATCAGGATGGATCAGCTCGCCCGTGACGTAGCTCGCCTCATCGCTGACGAGGAAGAGAGCAACGTTGGCAATCTCGGCTGGCGTTCCTCGTCGACCCATCGGCGTGTTCCCGAGGATGACGTCTCGCATCTCGTCGACCTGGTCGAACGCTGCGGTCATGTTTGTGTCGATGAAGCCGGGGCCGATGGCGTTCACCCGGATGCCGAGAGGTGCGAGCGTGCGAGCGGCGCTCTTGGTGAGCATCCAGACGCCGGCCTTCGACACGGGATAGCTCGGTGATCCCCAGAGCGGATCGCGGGCAGCGATCGACGCGATCGTCGTGATGGCTCCCGACTTCTCCTGCGCAAGCATCACGGAGGCAGTGGCCTGAATCGCCAGGAGTGTCCCTGTGAGGTTCACATCGAGAACCCGGCGCCAGTCGTCGAGGTCGAGATCGGTGAGCGAGGCCGCGGGGTTGACGGCGGATCGTTCTGCAGCCTGGGCCATCCGCTTGAGGCCCCCTTCGATGTCGCCCGATTGGTAGTCACCACTGGTGACGCCGGCCGCCGTGACGACGACATCGATCGTGCCGAAGTGTTCGACGGCAGCAGCGGCCATCGCCTCGTTGCTCTCTTGACTTGCGGCCTCGAGCTCGACGAATCGGGCCGTTCCCCCAGCGGCGGTGATGGCATCCACCGCGGCCTGACCGGGAGTCAACTGCAAGTCGGCGATGAGAACGTTCGCGCCCTCAGCGGAGAACCGATCGGCACATGCCCGACCGATGCCGTTGCTCCCCCCGGTGATGACAGCGGTCTTACCTTCAAGTCGTCCAGCCATTGGGCGAAGCTACTCGCCCACTCCGCATCGGTGAAACGGCACGGGCGTGGCTCAGGATCGACCTCTATGATCGACGGTGCCGCGCCGCGACCTCGATCGGCGCACCACGAATCGCTTCAGGAGTTCTCACCATGGCCAACCCCACCCCACCGCAGCCCGAAGCTCCCCGCCCGTGGTATGCCGGGCTCATCGGCTTCGTGTTTGCTGCGTTGGTCTTGGGAGCTGCGGCTCTTGCAACTGCTGCAAGCTATGACGGCAACGACGACGACCACGGCGCCGAGCACAGCGAAGACGAAGATCACGAAGACGAGGACCACAGCGAAGACGAGTGATCTTCGCCCGGGGCTGACACCTCGACACCTCAACGAACACCAGCGTTGATCAACAAGGCGGATGACATGGCGAGACGCAGACCCACCAAGCGATTGGTCCTCATGGTCACCGCGCTCATCAGCGGTGCGGCAATCACCAGCAGTGTTGGGGTTGCCGCTGCGGCACCGGCCGACTGCTCCATCTCGATCGACGGAGCGACCACCACGATCAGTTGGACGGCCGATCCAGCAGCCGACAGCTACGTCGTTTCTCGCTCGATCAACGGCGGCCCGACCTGGTGGCGAGGCCGAACGTCTGCGACCACCTTCGACGACAGCTCGAGATCGGGCGCCGGGTACGTCGTGCAATCGAGAGCGGCAAACGGGGCAAAGGGCTCGGCGGTTCCCTGCGCGCCCGCTCCCCCGCCGCCCCCTGGCCCCGCCCCAGGGCCGTTCACGTGTTCAGCCGACGTCGGAGCGACAACCGCCGAGGTCTCCTGGACCGACGTCACCACCGACCGATTCGTCATTCGACGTTCGGTGAACGGAGGTCCAGCGTGGTGGCGAGGCCGCACCGCTGGCGGGGCTCGTTCCTTCACCGACTCGGTGCGGCCGGACCAGCTGGCATACACCGTGTCCTACCGGCTGACCAACGGTTCGTTGAGCGACCCCACGCCGTGCACCGACGGCGACGACCGAGGTCCGCACCTCGACGCGCTGGCCTTCGGCGACATGGTGAGCTGCGGAATCCCGGGTCCCGAGCGTGTGGCGAGCCTCGTCGACACCCTCCCCGGTTTCATTCTGGGTCTTGGTGACTTCTCGCAAGAAGATGGCACCACCGAGCAGTTCGAGAATTGTTTCGACCCCGTCATGGGCCGCCACACCGATCGCATCGAGCCGGTCCCCGGCAACCACGAGTACCGAACACCCGATGCTGCAGGCTATTTCGAGTACTTCGGCGCAGCGGCTGGCGACCCCGACAAGGGCTACTACGAGCGGACCAAGGGCAACTGGCACATCCTCTACCTCAACAGCTCGTGTTGGGAGGTCGGCGGCTGCGACATCAACGATCCCCAGCAGGTGTGGTTGGCCGATGCCCTCGACAGCGCTCCAAACGGCCAGTGCCGTATCGCCATCATGCATCACCCTCGCTGGTCCTCTTGGGGGCCGTACGCCTCCCAAGCCGGCCTCGACCCGATCTACTCGCTCCTCCATGCTGCCGGCACCGATCTTGTCCTCACTGGGCACGGTCACCACTACGAACGGCTGGTCGAATTGGATCCGTCCGGTGCGCCCGATCCCGTCCAAGGGTTCCGCCAGATCACGGCCGGAACCGGCGGGACGGCACCCCGCTTCCCGGACGGCGAAGACGTGATCGACACGTCTGGTGTGCTCATCACCGGCACGTGGGGCGTGCTTGATCTGGACCTCTACGACGGCTCCTACGATTGGCGATTCGTCAGCGTCGACAACGAGGTTCTCGATTCGGGCACCGACAGCTGCATCGGCTGAGCAGCGAGATCGTGGCATGCCGCTGCCGTGATGGCACCCTTGTCGCTGCATGAGCTCACGACTCGTCCTCGTAACGATCGGCCTCGTCGCGATTCTCATCGGCGGCAACTTCAGTGCGCTCAAATTCGCGCTTGATCACACGACGCCGTTCCTGCTGGCCAGCATGCGAACAGTGATCGGCGGATCGTTCCTCATCAGCTTGGCTCTCCTGCGGGGCGAGGCGTTGCCGAGGCGACTCGATGATCTCGGCCGGATCCTCGTGGTCTCATTCAGCATCACGACGGTGTCCAGTGCCCTCCTGGTTTTCGGAGTGAACCGTGTTCCCGCCGGTGTTGCGTCCTTGATCTCCAGCACGATGCCGCTGTTCACCGCGGTGCTCTCGTTCGTTCTTCTAGGTGTCTTCGTGTCGCGAACCGGCATCATCGGCCTTGCTCTCGGATTCTCTGGCACTCTCCTGCTCGCATCACCTTCCCTCGGCGGCGGCGCCCAAACCGTCGGCATTATCGCTCTGATGTTCTCAGCGCTGGCGTGGGCGTTCGGGACCGTCTTCATGAAGTGGAAGAACTTCAGCCGCGTGAGTCCGATGATGCTGGTCGGTGTGCAATTGATCATGTCGGCACTCGTGCTCGTGCCATTCGCGCTCGTCGTGGAAGGAACGGCCGAAACCGACTGGTCACTTGGCCTGTTCGTGCCTCTTCTGTACGCCGCGATTCCTGCCAACGCGGTGACGTTTGCACTCCTGGCAACGGTCGTGAAGCTGGCAACCCCGACTCAAGCAGCCTCGACCGCCTACCTCATCCCGGTCTTCGGCGTCTTCTTCGGATGGCTGATCCGCGACGAGCAACTCGGGTTCGTGGAATTGCTCGGCGGAGCGCTCGTCATCCTGGGCGTGTACGTCTTGGTCGATTCGGCAGCGCGGCAGGCGGCAGCGCAACTCGCGGCAGCCGAGCGTTCGGCGATCGTGGCATGACCCATTCGGCTGAAGCAACGCCACCGCCAACAGGCGATCGCCTGACGTTACGTCGAGCGATCGTTGCCGATGCGCGTGCCGCCAATCTCTCTCGAGGCATTGCCCTCGTGTTCGTACTGATCGTCCTGTTCTTCGAATGGGGTGCCGGCAACGAGACGATCCTGGTCACCGCCATTGCACGAACGGCCGACCAAAATCCGAACTGGGCCGGGGTTGGCCTCGTGTTCATCGTGGGTTTTGCGGTCGCCTTCTCGATTCAGATCATTGCCGGGTCGATCTCGAGTGTTGGTTACGGCGCATTGTCGAACATCACGACCGTGGCAAGGAACTTCCTGCTCCGCCTTCGACCAGATCTCGAAGGGACGAACTGGCACACGCTCGGCTGGGGGCCGAAGTTCTTCGTTTCCTTCGCGGTCGGGGCATCTGCCGTCGTCCTCCTCCAGCAGACTTCCACTGGCGATACCGGATTCGCCACCCACCGCCGAGTTGTCATGCAATCGGCGCTGCTCATGGCCACCGGCGTCGGGTTGGTTGCCGCCGTGCTTGCCGGCGCGACTCAGGTCGGACGTATGGTGCCGGCCGTCGAACCAGCTGTCGATGCCATCGTCAGCTTCTCGTCGTCACCCTGGCCCTGGTTCGTACTGTTCACCGGCATTGCAGTCGTCGCCTGGTACCGCTCTCGGCCAGAGGGTGACTGAACTCTCGACAGGCGACCTTCTCTGAATCGCAACTGGCGGTGCGAACCGTCACCCTGACGACGGTTCCCACCGCCAGTTGCGCAAGGGGGTTACGATCACGCCGATGCATTCGGGGATTATCGCGGTCGGAAACGCGAAGGGTGGCGTCGGCAAGACATCGATCGTGGCCAACATCGCCGGTATCGCCGCCGTCGCCGGTTGGGAGGTCCTCGCCGTCGATCTCGATCCGCAGGGAAACCTGGCAACCGACCTCGGCTACTCCGAGCATCCCGACAACGATCGCGGACGTTCGATCGCTGCAGGTGTTCGCACGGGTTCGCCCCTGACCGTGATCGAACGAGTCCGCAACGGGCTCGACGTCATCCCGGGCGGGCCCGAGTTCACGAGCGTCCTGGCCCTGCTCGAGCAGTCACCTGGCATCATCACCCGGCTGCTGGACCCGATCGCTGACAACTACGATCTCATACTCATCGATTGCCCTCCGGCCGGCGGCCCGGTCGTCGATGCTGCGCTGATCGCCAGCAAGTGGCTCGTCGTTCCGGTCAGAGCTGATGCATCGTCGCTCGACGGTTTGCAGATGATCGCCCGGAGATTCGCTCCGATCCGCCAATCACTCAACCCCGATCTGGAGTTGCTGGGCATCGTGCTGTTCGATTTCGCAAGAAACGCAACGGCGATCTTGTCTCACGTCCGCCAGCTCCTCGAGGCCGATCTCGATGGTGTTGCCCCGATCCTGCCTGGTCCGATTCGACGGTCCGAGCGCAGCGCATTCGACATGCGACAAGCGGGCCTCCTGGCCCACGAATACGAAGAGCAGTACGAAGAAGCAGAACGAGTCCCGCTGTCGGAGCGAATCGCGGCCAGCAGGGCTGGGACCGCGCCAGCGCGCTACTCAGCGGCAGCCCCAGGCCTGGCCGCCGACTATCTCCACCTGGCCAACGCCGTCCTCGCTCGCATCAACGCCCACGAGCCAATGGCCACTCGCTGACTCCAGCCCCCGCAGTAGGGTCGATGCTCGATGAGCAACGAATCAGCGAGCGACGAACGAGCACTGCCGGAAACACCTGAACTCCGACGAGCGGCGCTTCTCGATCTGCTCGTCAATCGTGGCCTCATTCGGCTCGACGAACCCGTGGAGCTGTCGTCGGGCGCCCGCAGCCGTTACTTCCTCGATGGCAAGAAGGCCTTGGCTGCAGGACGAGACCTCGCGTTGGCCTGTCAGTGCATGGCCGACCTCGCGGCCGGAGCTGCCATCCCGTTCGATGCGGTCGGTGGACTCACCCTCGGTGCCGATCAGTTCGCCCACGGCATCGCCATCGTCGACGACGCCGAATGGTTCGTCGTTCGCAAGCAACCAAAGGGTCGGGGCACCGACCGATTCGTCGAGGGGGCCGACCTCGACGGCAAGCGAATCTTGCTCGTCGACGATGTCATCACCACCGGTGGCTCGAGCCTCGTCGCCAAGAAACGTGTCGACGCCGAGGGCGGCGAAGTGGTGTTGGCAACCACCTTGGTGGCCCGGAGCGACAAGCCGGCTGAGCGATTCGGCAAAGAGGGTGTTCCCTTTCTTCCCGTCTTCACGTATGCGGATCTCGGCATCCCGGCCGTCGGCACCGAGTGACCACCGAGGGGGACAGAGCAGAGCGGGGCGAGTCGGTCGCGGAGCGGGGCGAGTCAGCAGCAGAGCGGGCCGAGTCGACAAGCGTTGCTCGCGTGCGAGCGGCAGCCATCGAGCTTGGGCTTTCCTCGAACGTTGTCGAACTCTCAGACAGTGCACGCACCGCCGCCGAAGCGGCAGCTGCGGTGGGCTGCAAGGTCGACCAGATAGCGAAGTCGATGATCTTCGATGCCGACGACCAGCTGGTGCTGGCACTGACCAGCGGCTCGAACTCGGTGGACCCCGCCAAACTGGCAACGCTGGAGTCGGCCTCGACGTGCGGACGAGCTCGTCCCAGCGACGTTCGGGCCACCACGGGTTTCGCCATCGGTGGCGTGTCGCCACTGGGGCACTTGCAACCCATCCGATGCTGGATCGACCCTCATCTCCTCGACTTCGAGACCGTCTGGATCGCGGCCGGAACACCGCACCATGTCCTCGAGGTACCGAGTGATCGCCTGGTCGAGGCGACGAGCGGCAGCATCGCCGACTTCGTGGCGTGACCGACCGCCAACCTCACGAACCCGTCGGCGTCGGGCCCCACCCCGAACCGTGGCCCGACGACCGTCGCCTCGACCAGCAGCTGCTGGCGGAGGGCGACAGACGCAATGTCCTCGACCGCTATCGCTACTGGTCGGTCGAAGCGATCGTCGCCGACCTCGATCCGAAGCGTCATTCGTTTCACGTCGCCATCGAGAACTGGCAGCACGACCTGAACATCGGGACCGTTGTCCGGACCGCGAACGCCTTCCTCGCGGCTGAGGTACACATCGTCGGCAAGAAGCGCTGGAACCGTCGTGGGGCCATGGTGACCGACCGCTACCAGCACGTGCGCCATCACCCGACCGTCGAGGACTTCGTCGGTTGGAGCGACAGCGAGAACGTCACTCGCATCGGCATCGACAACGTCCCCGGTTCTGGACATCTCGAAGTCGACCCACTCCCCAAAGTCTGCGTGCTTGTCTTCGGTCAGGAGGGTCCAGGGCTTTCTGATGCCATGAAGGAAGCAATCACGGACTGCCGGTCGATCGCCCAGTTCGGTTCGACACGGTCGATGAACGCCGGGGTCGCCGCAGGGATTGCCATGCACACCTGGATCAAGCAACACGCCGACCTCAGTGCTGCGGACTGAGCCTGCGGCAGTTCACCTCGATGCTCGGAGCGCCTGCCGCTGTCGCGATCTCTTGTACTGGCGGATCGCCTGCTCACCGACGGCTCCTGCTACCAAGACGCCAACGAGGATGGCGATCCAGCGAACAAGATCGTTCACGATCGCTGGGCGCTCTCTCACTGGCTCCTCGAGGAGACCACCGAGAAAGGCGTCGGACATCGCGACCGGATCGGAGAGCTCTCGAGCTGCGCTCATCGCCCGGATCTCCGAATCCTCATAGTCCTCGGAAACGAAGGCGCCGAGCGAGCCATCGGGGCCGAACACCAGAACAACATCGACGCTCGTTGCTTCTTGCATACGGCGAGCGAAGGCGCCTGTGCTGGGCTGTGGGTCCTCCGGCCAAAGAACGTTCATCGTCACGCCCTCGCTGCGTGCTCGTTCGACGACAGGAAGGAACAACACCGCCTCGACCTCGGCAGCCCGCCGTGGCGCGACGTACACCCCGTCATCGGCGAGCTCCGCGACAACGTCGCTGGGATTCTCCGCCATGGCGGGTCTGAGCATCACGAAGACGGCGCACAAAAGGGCCGCGGCCACGACGGCAACGAACCCAAACACGAACTCAGCGATGCGCCTCATCACGGGAACAGTGAAGCACCTCGGCGGGCCACTTCATCGCCATCGGGTCGACCGCAGCCCGAGTGTCCACTGTGATCGACCAGATTCCACTGTGCTCGACCGGATTCCACTGTGCTCGACTACTCGAGCATCCAGGCCCGAGCCTTGTCCTGAACCACTTCAGCTTCGAAGAACCTGTCGAACGCCGACGCTTCATCCTCATCGGCACCAAGCACGGTCTCGAATCCACTCCGACGCGAAAGCTCGCCGCCGAGAGCGCTGACCTCGTTGCGGAGCGCTTCGACCTTCATCTCGAGCGTGGCCTTTTCGCCAAGCAGCCGTACCGCATCGGCTCGAATTGATTCGAGCTCGTCGATCATTTCGGCCATCTGATCGACGATGGCGGTGTGTTCGTCGAGAACGATCACGATCTCGTCGCGTAGCTCATCTTGCTGCTTGATCAACATGTCACGGTCCTCCACGTGTCGTTGGTTCACCGTTCGGAGCTCATCGAGCGTCGCCCGACGCTCGGCTTCCTCAGCGGCCATGAGACCGAGCGATGCCTGGATGGCAAGCGCCTCAGCCGTTTCACCCTGCGAGTCGGCGAGTTCCTCGAGACGGGCAAACGCCTCGAGACGCGGCGCGGCCTCCTCGAGTTCGCGCCGGAGCTCAGCAATCGCTGCATCGTCAGTTGCGGGTTCAGTTGTCGCTGATTCCTCAGCACAAAAACTTCGATCGGTCACTCCGGTCGCCTCCTGTCTCCAACGCATTCGGCACATCGAATGGCGACATGAGGGCTCCGGGAGAATTCGACTGGAGGGCCTCCGGTCAGTGACCGAACATCATCATCCACTGCTCGAGCGACGAGGGCTTGTAGACGACGTTGCGCTCTCTGGTCTCCCCCATGGACTGGCTCGGCTCGTGAGAATAGAGGTGCCCCGGGTAAAGGACTGCGGAATCCGGAACCTTCGCCAGTCGATCGTGGAGCGAGCGGTACAGCTCCTCGGGATCGCCCCCAGGCAGATCCGTGCGGCCACAACCGTCGAGGAACAGCGTGTCGCCGGCCACCAGGCAGTTGTCGACCAAGAAGCACTGGCTCCCGGGGGTGTGGCCAGGAGTGTGAATCAGCTCGATGTCGATCCCGCCGACCGAGACCACATCACCAGACGCGTGCGCTACCAGAGCACCGGCGTCGAGCCCGGTCACCT
Organism: uncultured Acidimicrobiaceae bacterium; assembly: GCA_964648595.1. GTDB lineage: Bacteria > Actinomycetota > Acidimicrobiia > Acidimicrobiales > SZUA-35 > SZUA-35. The sequence continues at coordinate 4,079 of CAZYLX010000018.1, read as the reverse complement.
TCTGAACGAACTCTGCTTCCGGTGCTTGTACGTGGATCGGAACGTCGACCCGCTCCAAGAGCTGAGCGACACCATTGATGTGCATGCCCATCATCGAGCCACCGACGTGGTCAGGGTGATAGTGCGTTGCGAGCGCACCGGTCAGGGTCATGCCGTCGGCCTCGAGGATGTCGACCAGCGTGTCGGTGTCGTAGGCGGGATCGATCACGACGGCTTCGCCCGTCGAGCGGTCGCCGATCAAGTAACAGAAGTTCACCATCTGGTGGGCCATCTGGTCGGTGGTGGCGAAGTCCCTGCCGGAGAGCAGTTGGCGGAAATACAAGCGATCGTCCATCGCTGCACCGTAGTTCGACGCAGTCCACCCTTCGTAGCGATCCGCCCTTCGAAGCCGCCCAGGATTCGATCGAGTACGTTCGCGCGCTGCGAGTACCCTTCTGACGGTGTCGTCATCCCCACGCATTGCATTCCTCGGTCCGCCTGGGACCTTCACCGAAGAAGCACTCCGCTCTCAGGCCGACCTCGTCGATGAAGCCGAATTGGTACCGATGCGAACGTTCATCGACATCCTCACGGCCACGCAGAACGGTGAGGTCGACATGGGCTTCGTTGCGATCGAGAACGCCATCGAAGGCACAGTCAACGCATCGCTCGACACGCTGGCCTTCGACACCGACCTCCTCATCCAACGCGAGGTCGTGCTTGACATCACGATGAACCTCATGGCCCTGCCGGGCACGAACCTCGCCGATCTCCACACCGTCGCCTCACACCCGGTCGCCAACGCACAATGCCGCTCGTTCCTCCGTCAAACGTTGCCGGACGTCGAGGTCGTTCCAGCCAACTCCACAGCAGAAGCGGCTCAGACAGCAAGCCACACACCCGGGGCCGGCGCGCTGGGACCAGCGCTCAGCGGGGAGATCTACGGACTCGATGTGCTTGCTCCCGATATCGCCGACATCACGGGCAACCAGACCCGCTTCCTCGTCGTTGCGCGGACAGGCATCCCTGCGCCATCAGGCCACGACAAGACCACCGTCGTGATCGCGCAGCGGGCCGACCGTCCAGGCTCCCTCGTAACGATCCTGAACGAGTTCTCGGCTCGAAACATCAATCTGACCAAGCTCACGTCTCGCCCGGCTCGGACCCAGCTCGGTCAGTACTGCTTCATCGCCGACTTCAATGGCCACATCACTGATGACGTCGTTGCCAATTGTCTCGTGAACGTTCGGGCCAAACACGCCGACGTGAAGTTCCTCGGTAGCTACCCAGCAGCGGGCGAGGAGGCAGGCCAAGTACGAGCCGACAACAACGATGCCTGGGCTGCGGCAACCCAATGGCTCGAGACGCTCCGGGCGCAGGTAGACCCGTGACCCAGCTGATCACGACCGAGGCTGAGAACGCCGACCTTCGGTGCTCGGTGCAGACTGTCGAGTTGGGCGAACAGCCAGCGGGAAGCGCTGGCTTCGCTCGGCGCGTGGTACTGGTGGAGCTCCCTCTTCCCTGGCCGAAGAAGATCGACCAACACGAACTGCTCTCCGACCTCGATCTGTCCTCGGACAAGACCGTCAAGATTCTCGGGATTCGATCGAGCGAGGCCACCCACCTCGATCGCCACCGAGTGATCTGCTGGGAGGCAAGCGAACCGTTCCGTGGCTTCGAACGAACCGAGACCATCGTCGATCGAGGTGTCCTCGGGGATCTCCTGGTGTCATTGGTCAGCGAGGGGCCGGACGCGATCACCTCTCCGACCAACACCGATCCAACGGTGCAGGACCTCCTGTTGTGTACCCATGGATCCCGAGATCGGTGCTGTGGACAGCTCGGCACGCTGCTCCACCTCGAACTCGACAAAACGTTCGAGCCGAACGTCCGTTTGTGGCGCACCAGCCACACCGGTGGCCATCGGTTCGCTCCAACAGGCATTCATTTCCCCCACGGAACAACCTGGGCGTACCTCACTGCCGAACTGACCATCGGCATCGTCGAGCAAACGATCGAAACGAACCAGCTCGGTCCGCACTATCGGGGCAACCTGGGCGTCGGTTACCGACCTGCTCAGGTCGCAGAGGCCGCAGTGTTCCTCGATCGCGGTTGGGCGTGGCTCGACAACGAACGGTCAGTGGCCACCCAGACATTCGACGACCATGTGCTTGCGACCGTGAGCGCACCGGACGATCGAGCCGTGGTCACGATGCGGGCCGTCGATGCAGTCGCCGTGCCGGCTTGCGGGGAACCCATCGACGCATCGCACAAATCGTCGCCCCAGTTCGAGATCATCGCCGGCAGTTGACGATCCCGCCCCACCAAACCTCTCAGGGTTCGGTCGTCGTTGTGGTAGATGGATCGCCGAAGTCGGGGACGAGGGCGGGCGGCAGCGTGGTGGTTGTCGTTTCGAGCCTCACCCGTTGGGTGAAGTACACCTCGGCGACAATCGAGTCCGCACCGTCGACTCCCGAGTTGGCGATCGCCTGAAGCAGCGGCTCGATCGGGGCCTGCGCCGCCCCCTCGACGTCGACGGTCAACGTCGAACCGTCGAAGCTCAGGCTCGTGACGGTCAAGAGATTGGCGACCGCCCAGCGCTCGACGATCAGCCGCAACTGTGAACGCGTGACTTCCAACGGCGTCGGCGGTTCTTCGCCAATCGGAACCTCTTCGAGCTGACTCCACTGCACGGTGGGCGTGATGATGTCATCGGGATCAGCCGCAGCCAGGCGATCAATGAGATCGAGGATCGGCGGCCGGTCATCCAGGCCAGAGACCGTGAGGATCAGATCCGAGCCTTCGAGCGAGAACACGTTCAGCTGGTAGTTGTTCCCGTCGTCATTCTCGGTGAGCCACGCAGCGACCACCGCTTGTGTTCGCTCCAGTCGGATCTGCTCGTCGGTGACCGGTGCGGTCGTTGTTGTTGTCGCCTTCTTGGTCTCGTCGAGGAAGATGGCGACCTGTGTGTCCTGCTCCAGCACAACGGCGAGACGTGCCTCGAGCAGCTCCTCCGGAGGCGGCTGGGCAGGCCCACTCAGCTCGATGACCACCGGGCTCCCGTCGAGGTCGAGCGACACGATCTCGAGCGGCACGTCGCCGAGCCATTCGTTCACGGCCTCCCTGGCATCTCGTTCACGCCGAGACGCGTCGGCGGCCCCGCGGCTGGCACGCAGAAGTGGCGCCGAGATCAAGACAACGGCAACGACGGTGACCCCGATTGCCGAGACGATCCGAGGGACGGTGGTGGCCAGCCGCCGAGGCGGCACGAATCCGGTGACAAGAAACACGATGATGCTGGCGAAGACGATGGCAACGAGGTTCGTCAGATAAAGCAGCAGGGCGCCCTGCGCCCAAACGGTGTTCCCTGCCTCGAGCGTGATCCCCACCGTCGCCAGCGGCGGTACGAGAGCAACCGCCACGGCGACACCCGGCAAGGAGCTCGACGTGTCGGACCTGACCGTCGCATACGAGCCGGCAGCACCAGCAGCAAGCGCAACGATCAGATCTCGCACGTCGGGCCTGGTGCGGGATTCGATCTCGGACGAGAGGGATTCCGCCCCGGTCAAGGTGATCTTCGATGCGATGTACGCCAAAGCGATGCAGCCAACGCTCGCCACCACCACGCGAGTGGCCGAGACCAGCGCCTTCTTTGGCAAGCCCATGGCCAGCGCAGCCGCAAGTCCGAGCACCGGCGTCATCAGGGGGGCAAGCAGCATCGCACCGATGACCACGGCTGCCGATCCTGCGAGCAGACCCATCACAGCGATCAACACCGAGAGCGACAACATGACCGTGAAGCGCCAATACCAGTGCGTGCGCTTCACCAAAGCCAGATCATGCATGACCCGGCGCCGTTCCTCGGGCTCGAGATGACGGTGCCAGAAGGGTCTGCTGCGGCGCAGCGGTTCGGGCATCCGCTGGACCCTACTGCTCGAATGCCACAGCCGAGAGGACGGCGGCCAACGCAATCGGGCCGTACACGTGGGGGAAGCGTTCGCCTCTGCCGGTCGTGTCTTCCCAGACCAGGCGAGCGTCGAGGCGATCGGTGCGCACGGTCAACAGCATCAGATCGTCACGGCCCTGGTAGTAGCGCTCAA